>JAFDHD010000016.1 GCA_019308995.1 Deltaproteobacteria bacterium
CACAGGGTGCCAGGGAAGGCTGGAAATAGCCGGTCCCTTTTATTAAAGCGCATTAAAGGAGTCAAAAGCTATCCATTGCAAAGGCGTCAATTAAGTGAGGAGACAGAATGAAATTAAGAAATGCGGTCATAGTTGATGGCGTCCGGTCCCCGTTTTCCCGTGGCGGGAGAGGAAAATTGGAGGCAACACGTCTGGATGAAGTCGGCGCCACTATTATTCGTACCCTGCTGGAACGTAATCCCAAGGTCAAACCCTTTATGATCGAGGACTTTGGTATCGGCCTGGGGTCGGGCGCGCCTGAAGCGTCCAATCTGAACATTGTCGCCCGTCTGTCTGGTTTGCCAGCCGAGATGACGAACTTTGCCACGAACCGGGCCTGTGCCGGAAGTATGGAAACCGCTCACCGCATCGCCATGGCAATTATGCTCGATCAATATGATTGCGGGATTGCATTCGGCGTTGAACGTATGGCCCGGCAGATGGGCGGTATGCGCGGTTCCGGTCCTCCGCGGACACGCGTCAACGAGTTTAATCGAAAAATGCTCGAACAGAATGAGCTTCAGCGCAATTTACCGCACGACCATTTTGATTATTTCTCTGTGCCTATCCCGGATTACATTCTGGATTCACCTCCAATAGCCTCCATGGTGCAGACCGCTCAGAATGTGGCAGAGATGTATGACTTGACCCGGGAGGAGATGGACGCCTTTGCCATGAGAAGCCAGCACAAGCTTTCGGCTGCTTATGATGCCGGACTTTATAAAGACGAAGTGATGTCCTTTGAAATTGAAGATCCGGTCTTTGATGAGAATGGGCAATGGGTGCCGGAAGAAAAGGGGCCGATGATTACATTTGATCGTGATGAGAGCGTTCGACCTGACACTACTATGGAAGGCCTGGCCAAACTGCCGCCCGTTCACGGTATCGTAAGCCATGGGAATCAGGAGTTGAGGATCACGGCTGGAAACTCCTGCCCCACCAACACCGGTGTGACCGCGGTGCTCATTATGAGTGAGGAGCTGGCCCTTAAGATCGGTCAGGAATTCCTGGCTCGCATCATTGGATGGGGGAACGGCGGTGTGAAGCAGCAGATCATGGGTATGGGCCCGGTTGTAGCCACAAAGAAGGCCCTGCGGCACGCCGGCCTTGAGCCTGATCAGATTGATCGCGTTGAATTCAACGAGGCCTTTGCCGCCCAGGTGATTCCAACACTCAAAGAAATTGGAATCCCTGAGGAGAAAATAAACATAAACGGCGGCTCCATCGGTATCGGCCATCCGATTGGCGCAACCGGCGCCCGTCTTATCATGACCATTTGCAAGGAAATCAAGCGCAGTAACACGCGCTATGGTCTTTGCACACAGTGTGTCGGAGCGGGCCAGGGCGCTACAACCATTTTTGAAAATCCAGATGCAGCCTGAATTTAACTCAGATGAACCATGAGGAGCGTTATTCAAGTTTCTCTTTTAAGGTTCATTTCATCGGTTGTCTCTGTGATTTACTGATAGATATATACGGTGACGCACTTAATGGCTGGTCAAGCAGGAAAACAAGTTCCACTTGAGGAGATATTTGCCCCTCGAGGAGTAGCCGTGGTTGGCGCTTCAGCTAGGGAGATATTCACTTTTGCCGGGATGGTTCTTCTATCCCTCAAAGAGGCTGGATTTCCGAATATATATCCAGTCAATCCCAAGTATACCGAGGTGCTCGGGTTACAGTGCTACCCTGACCTCCTGAGCATTCCTGGCGCGGTGGATCACGTTATAGTTAGTATCCCGGCGGAGTCGGCTCTGACGCTTTTAGACGAATGCACTGCTAAGGGCGTGAAATCGGTTCATTTTTTTACCGCAGGCTTTGGCGAAAGTGGCAATGCGGAAAGGGTGGATCTCGAAAAAGCGATGCTTAGCAAGGCAAAGGCCAGCGGCTTTCGCATCATTGGTCCCAATTGCGTTGGTCTGTTCGTTCCTAAAAGCCGCCTGGTTAACAGCTTGAGAGTTCCTCTAGAACCAGGTCCTATCGCCTTTATCTCCCAGAGCGGCGGTCATGCCCAGAACCTCCCTTCATATGGCCATCCCAGAGGATTGCGCTTCAGTAAGGTTGTGAGCTATGGCAACGCACTTGATGTGAACGAGTGTGAACTGCTGGAGTACTTGTCCCTGGACCCGGAAACCGAGATTATCGCGGCCTATATCGAAGGGGTAAAAGACGGTCGGCGTTTTTCCGAGGCGCTCGAGAAAGCGGTCGACCAAAAGCCTGTAGTAATTTATAAGGGCGGGAAGACCGAAGCAGGCCAGAGAGCGGCCCACGGACATACGGCCAGTCTGACCAGTTCGGTGGCCGTGTTCAACGGTCTGTGTCACCAGAAGCATACGATCCAGGTTGAAGATGTAGATGAGCTCCTCGATGTGCTCGTGGCGCTTTATTTCGTCAATCCTCTGCCTCGAGGCACCGGAGTGGCGCTCATAGGCGCTGGAGGCGGCCCCAGTGTTCTGGCTAGCGATGAGATGGAAAAGGCCGGTCTTAAATTGCCTTATTTGTCATTGGAGACCCAGGCCGAGCTGAAGCGGCATTTACCATTTGCTGGCAGTATCTTCAGTAACCCATTAGATACCCCGAATCTTGTATCTCCGGAAGCGATTTCGGCAGCCATGGGCGTGGTTGGCCAGCTACCGGATATCCATATGCTTTTCTATCATTTAGGATTCCACCCTATCGGCAGCTGGGGATATGGACGGTTCTCTTCAACGGCTTTTCTGGAATCAATAATCAACTCCTTAAGAGAAGCCCGGGAGGCGACCGGTAAGCCTGTTCTGCTCGCCCTGCGGCCGCCGCAGGACTTAAACGGGATGCAGGAGTTCCTGACTGCCCAGGAAGCCTTTGTAAAATCCGGTTTCCCTGTCTTCCATTCCTTGCGTCAGGGGGCCAAGGCCATGGCTCGAGTCATAGCCTGGAACCAGCCCCAAGCAGCGTCTAAAAATCCTGGAGCACCCTAGCAGACTTCAGATGATGACGCCTGCTGGGAAGTGCGCGGTATGAGCAGGAAGAGGACTCCAGAGAGAACAATCATTCCTATGAAGATATAAAAAGCCAGGTTGTAGCTCTGTGAAACATCATAGAGATATCCGGCAAAAACCGGCGCGGCTACTGTACCTACCATGGCCATGGTCATTGTTATCCCCGCAATGGTAGCATAATTCTTTCGACCAAACAGGTCCGCGCGCAAGGCAATAGTCAGGGGGATGACCCCTCCGTATCCCAGTCCAAATACGACAACGAATAGGTACAACAATACTATAGTATTGGCATTGATAAAGATGAATATCCCCACGCCTTGAAGCATGCAAAGAAGAAACAGGATCATTCTTTTTTCAAATCGGTCACCGAGCCAGCCGAACACAAATCTGCCCGGCACACTCATGAGCACCATCAAGCCCAATACCTTAGAGGCCGCCTGATAGGGAATACCGATATCCGTTAAGTGCGGAATTTGATGTACCACGATGGCGCTCAGAATGCATGATCTTAACATCATGGAAGCTGAATAGACCCAGAAGGCGCGAGTCCTGATCGCATCCCCTACGGTAAAATTAACTTCTTCAGGAATGGTGCTGCCGACTGAAACTCCTTTTGCTTTCTGGACAGCCTCATCGAGCGAGTCTGCCTTACTTCCGGGTTCGCCGTCCGGTACCAGCCCCATTTCCTCCGGGGTGCTCCTGATAATCAAACTCAGAGGCAGAGGAATGGCCAATGTCGCCACTCCAATAATGACCGCAGCTGAGCGCCAGCCATACTGGACAATGAGCCAGGCTATCAGTGGCACGAATATGGCCCCGCCAATGCCATTGCCCGTATATAAAAAAGAAAAGGCACGCCCCCTTTTTTTCACAAACCATTTAGCCACCGCTGCCCCGGTGCCATGGATGTAGCCCAGATTATAGCCTAAGGATAAGGTCAGACCGAAAATCAGATATAGGCTCAATGGACTCCTGACCTGCGATAGCAGTATGAACCCGACACCGGCTATCAATATACCAGTGAATAAAATCTTCCGGGCTCCAAATTTATCAATGAGCCAGCCGACAATAGGTCCCTCGAGTCCACCTTCCAATCGGGACAAAGAATAGACGCCAGACATGAGCGTCCTGGACCACCCAAACTCGACGATCATGGGGTTAAAAAATGTGCTGAATCCGTAAAAAAAGGTCCCAACGCCAAAGGCATTGATGAAGAAGCTTACCGCTACGATCCGCCAGCCATAAAAAAGCTTATCGCTCCTGGCTTTCACCCGACTGACAATGTTTATGCTCAAAAATTTTTCTCCCAAACAACAGTAGCCCATTAGACAGATCAAGACCTTAATGGGCTGGAAATCCAATTAATCGTCAACAATAGCCAGGCTGTGGTTTACCTTAGTAAAGCACATCAGAACTAGATAGTTTAGTGAGATAAACTACCCCTGTCAATAGGTATAGCTGCCTCATCGCGGGGTATTAGAGTCCCTGGAGGAGGTATAGAAGGGCGGTCATTTCTATAATAATTTTTCAAAAATTATGAAAGGTTTCATCATACAAAATAGGATTGATTCAGGTGTTAAAAATAACCTGATTTTAGTGCGGCTCATAGGAATTTAAGGGATTATTAATCGAGTTCATTTTTATTTGTATGATAATCATAAATTTATATTTTATGCTTGACATATCTTTAAGGATACACTAATAAAAAAATACTATGAATAATGAATTAAGCACACAACCACAGTTCCAACGGGCCCCCAGACTTTCCGAGCAGGTGACCGATTTTCTGGCCCTGGAGATCAAAAACGGCTCTCTTAAGCCCGGAGAACACCTGCCTTCTGAGGCTGCATTGGCCAAACAGTTCGGGGTCAGCCGGACTGTTATCAGAGAGGCCTTTGCCCGGCTTAAGCACGACGGCCTTATTGACTCCAAGCATGGAATCGGAGCAATAGTGGCTGAACGCAGCGAGCAGCGGTCATTTCGCTTGGATGGTATGGAACATGTAAATTCCAAGGAGATCGGTCATCTCTTTGAGCTGCGAGCTATCCTGGAAGGAAATGCGGCGGCGTTAGCGGCCGAACACCGCAGCGAGGAAGACCTGACGAGATTGGATCGTTGCCTCAAGGCCATGGCCCGCGCCGTGAATGAAGGCAGCGATGGCACAATTCCTGACACTGACTTTCATCAAATCGTGGCTGAGGCCAGCAGCAACCCTTATCTTCGTGATTTCATGCAATTCTTAAATGGCAAGCTCCGAGACCAGATTAAAAAAGCGCGGGAACGCTCCAGCCGGCAGCCCGGCTTACCCATGATGGTGCAACAGGAGCATGAGGCCATTTTCAAGGCCATCTTAAAAAAGGAGCCTGATCGCGCCAGAGATGCGGCCTTAGTTCACATTGAGAATACTAGCAAACGGCTTGATCTTGTCATATCCAGCGCTCTCAGGCGGCTTACGAAGGCTTAGAAAGGCTTAGATTGGAGGTCGGCGGCGAATATGGTCGCCCTGGAGGCAATGGCTCAACTCACCGGACTGGCGCCTGCCGAAATACGCTCCTGACGAAGAAAATATCCCCTGGCCCAAGGGGGCCTGGTCACAGGACACCTATGATAAATCAATTGTCGGCCATAACAGACCCGGTCTGATGGGACCTTATCACCCGGTGATCCATTATATGACCAAAAGGGAATTTGAGGCGCTCGGCTCAGATATTGATCCACGAAAAATACCGGAATGGAAAAAGGCGTAACTAAACATAGCCTTCTATATTTTAGAATAAAATAGAGGAGAGTATCATGGAAGAAAAGTCAAATCAGCCGAATATTGTCGTCATCCTCGCGGATGACATGGGATTTTCAGACATCGGATGTTACGGTTCAGAGATTTCAACGCCTCATCTGGACAGGCTGGCGGAAAATGGCGTCCGTTTCACCCAGATGTATAACTGCGCCCGATGCTGTCCTTCCCGGGCCTCCCTTCTGACGGGGTTGTATCCCCACCAGGCCGGTATCGGTCATATGACCAGAAGCCTGGGGTCTCCACCCTACCAGGGCTTTCTCAACGATAACTGCGTCACCATTGCCGAAGCCCTGAAGCTGGGAGGCTATCAGACCCTTATGTCTGGCAAGTGGCATGTGGGCGGAGAATATGACCCTCAAAAACCTGAGGACCTGCCGCCAGGCGCGGACAAGGCCCCCATCCCGATCAATCGGGGATTTGACCGGTTTTACGGAACCATTACCGGCGCGGTCAGTTATTTCAAACCAAGAGCGTTGATGCTTAATGATAAAGCGATCGAGCCGGAGGGAGAGAATTACTACTTTACCGACGCCATTACCGAACGCGCCGTGGAGATGATCGAAACCGGTGGCAAGAAACCGGAGCCATTCTTTCTCTACGTCTCCTATACCGCTCCTCACTGGCCCCTGCACGCCTTTCCGGAAGACATTGCTAGGTATGAAGGCAGGTACCGCCGGGGTTGGGACAGGATGCGCACCGACCGGCACGAGCGGCTGATCGAGCTGGGAATACTCAGCAGCAAATGGGAGATCTCGCCGCGCACCCAAGGCCTGCCGTCTTTCTCAAAAGCGCCGAACCAGGACTGGGAAGACCTCAGAATGGCGGTCTACGCCGCACAGATTGACCGCATGGATCAAGGCATCGGACGAATCATGAGCAAGCTCAAGGAGCTTGAAATCGAAGAAAACACCCTGATCATGTTCATGTCCGATAACGGCGGCTGTGCCGAGTTTCTTGCGGAAAGCGGCTGGACAGAAAATTTTTCCAGCACCACCCCGCAGGGTAAACCGGTTATTATCGGAAATCTGCCTGATTTGAAACCCGGACCGGCGGAAACCTTTATGAGCTATGACATGCCCTGGGCCAACGTCAGCAATACCCCATTCAGGCTGTACAAACACTGGGTTCATGAAGGCGGCATCTCCACACCGCTCATTGTGAAGTGGCCGGCCGTTGTCAAGTCCAGCCGCATTGTTCATCCGCCGACCCACTTCATTGACATCATGGCGACCTGCCTCGATGCGGCCGGGGTTGATTATCCTGAAGAATTTAACGACCAGCCCATTACCCCGCTGGAAGGCGAAAGCCTGGTCCCGGCCTTAAAGGGCGAGACCTGGTCGCGTCAAAAACCTCTCATCTGGGAACACGAGGGAAACTGCGCCGTGAGGCAGGGCCCCTGGAAACTGGTCAGGGAAAACGCCAGGCAGTGGGAGCTTTACGATATCCGGGAAGATCGCACCGAACTGAACGATCTGGCTAAAAAGAACCAGCCCCGGGTTGAGGAAATGGCGGCACACTATAACGAGTGGGCGGAACGCGTCAAGGTCATGGAATGGAAGGAAGAGTGGACTAAAGGGATCAATGAAAGGATACATCCGCTTTTACCGAGGAAACAGGAATAGGTTCATGCTTTTGCTTACCAGACTGGCCTAGAATCATATTTTTTAAGGAGATATGACACATGAAGAAGCTGAGAGTGGCATTTATAGGCGCAGGCCGTATCGCTGACCTCCATGTCCTCGGATACAGAAACAACCCGGATGCTGAATTGACCGCGGTGTGCGACCTCAACCCTGAGAGAGCTCAGCAGCGAGCCGAGGAGTGGGGGCTTGAGCAATGGACGACCGATCCCGAGACCATTTTTACCTCTCCTGATATTGATATTATTGAGATCTTGACACCACATGACAGCCACGCATCGCTGACTACTGCCGCGCTTGAAGCAGGCAAACATGTTTCGGTACAGAAGCCCATGGCCCTGAATATGGCCGAAGCCAGGGCCATGATCGAGGCGGCGGAGAGGACAGGCCGCCTTCTTCGAGTCTATGAAAATTTCCGTTTCTATCCGCCTTACCGTAAGGCCAGGGAGCTTCTTGAGGCCAAAGAGATCGGGGACCCGCTTTCCATCCGTGTGAAATTCATGAGCGGTTACAGCCCTCAAGGGTGGGAAGTGCCCCAGGAAGCCTGGGCCTGGCGTTTGAACGAGAGCCAATGCGGCGGCGGTCCCATGGTCTTTGATCACGGTTATCATGTTTTTTCCATTGTCATGTACTTTATGGGGCCGGTCTCCAAGGTTTTCGCCTGGATTGACCACACCAAAGGGGCGCGCGGTTTTGTGGCCGATCTTCCCGCGCTTATCGCCTGGCGGCACAGCAATCAGGGACAGATGGGTTCCTGGCAGGTAGACAGCTCGAGCCAGTTCCATATCCGCTCCAAATATTACGCTGGAGACGAATGGGTTGAGATCACAGGAACGCGGGGGCTCCTCTGGATCAACCGCTGCTCAGGCATGATGCTCGAGACGCCTTCGGTGGTCATGTATCGTGACGGGGCCACTACCGCGTTTCACGATATCGAAACCAACTGGGGATTAAGTTTTGATCTCTGCACCCGTGAGATGATTACGGCCCTCAACGAAAACCGTCAGCCGGAGGTGAACCCAAAAGAGGGAGCGGAGATTCTTCGGTTCTCTCTGGCCGTGCACCTCTCGGCCAGCGAGGGCCGTGAAGTAGAAATTGAGGAGGTGCCTGATGGATAATGAGCCTTTAGCCGAGCCGCGGCTGGCGCGGGCTAAGGCAATCGCCACAGCCGGGGGTTTTGAATCAGCCCTTGAGTCCGGCGCCTTGCCCGGACAAGCTGATCTAACCCTCTCGGAGGCGATTGTGTTAGGACTTCTTCGCCAGGGGGTGATCCGTTACATCGGCATTTTTGGGCATGGTTCAACCGAGATCGGGGAAGTATTGCGTATTTACGAGCAGGCCGGTCTGGTCCACACCTATAATGTCCGCCATGAAACTGAGGCCGCACATGCGGCAACAGCCTTGCGCTGGGTTACAGGCGAAAAGGCCGCGGTGGTGACCTCGATCGGTCCAGGGGCCCTGCATGCCCTGGCCGGTTCCCTGGTACCGCTCAGCAACGGGCTTGGGGTCTGGTTTCTTTTCGGTGACGAGACCACTGAAGATGAAGGGCCCAATATGCAGCAGATTCCGAAATATGAACAGCATCCCTTCCTTCGCCTGTGTTCAGCCATGGGCGAGGCTTACTGTTTGCATACACCGGGTGCTGTTGGCACGGCGCTGCGGCGAGGCTTGAACGTTGTGGATCATCCACACCGAGGCGGTCCATTCTATTTACTGCTCCCCATGAACACACAGTCAAAGATAATCCCAGAGTTCAACCTGCATGAGCTGCCAGTTGGCGCTCCGCCACGGCTGGGCGCGGCGGCTGATGACGGAGCTTATGCCCGTGCGGCCGATCTTCTGCTTCAGGCCGAGCGGGTCGTGGTGAAAGTCGGCGGCGGCGCTCGCCAGGCTGGCCCTGAACTCATGGAGTTCCTCGATCTCGTTGACGGCGTCGCCGTGACGAGCCCTCTTGTTTCCGGCGTAATTCCGTATAAGAATCCGCGCAACATGACCGTCGGCGGGTCGAAAGGCTCGATCAGCGGCAATTACGCCATGAGGCAGGCCGATCTGCTTGTGGCCGTGGGAACACGCTTTGTATGTCAGTCAGATTGCTCCCGCACCGGCTACCCGCAAGTCGAGCAGGTGGTGAATATTAACACGGATTTTCACGCGGCCATGCATTATAACAGGACGATCGCGCTTATCGGCGACGCTTCCTTGACCTTGCAGCGGCTGAATGAGGAGCTTAAGCGGCGTCAAAAAACCAGCGCCAAGAATGAGTCAAAATGGTTTTCAGAATGCATGGATAAACGCCGGGAGTGGGAGGCCTTTAAGGCCGAACGTTTTCAGAATCCCTGTTTTTATGACAATGGCTGGGGTCAGGAGGTTCTGACCCAACCGGCGGTGATCAAAGCCGCAACCGACTGGGCCCGGGCCAACGATGCCGTGACTTTTTTTGACGCGGGTGATGTTCAGGCTAACGGCTTCCAGATCGTTGAGGACGACCGGCTCGGCCGGACCTTTACCGATACGGGAGCCAGCTACATGGGTTTTGCCGTTTCGGCGTTACTCGCCACGGCCCTGACCTCAAAACCGTTCTATGGACTGGCTTTAAGCGGCGACGGCTCCTTTACCATGAATCCGCAAATCCTTATTGACGGCGCGGTCCATGGGGCGCGTGGCTGCATCTTGCTGCTCGACAACCAGCGCATGAGCGCCATATCCGGGTTGCAGCAGGATCAGTATGGCGCAGATTACGCTACCCACGATACCCTGAAGCTCGATTATGTAGCCTGGGCCCGCGCCATCGAAGGTCTGTCCGCATTTCACGGCGGGTATTCGGTGGAAACATTTGTCACGGCGCTGAATCAGGCTAAGGCTTATGACGGGCTGAGTCTGATCCATGTTCCGGTTTACTCCGGGCCTGATCCTTTGGGCGGAATGGGTGTTTTTGGTCGCTGGAACGTGGGCAACTGGTGCGAAGAAACCGAGGCGCTTCGTCATAAAATCGGCCTTTAGTGAAAATGGAAAGGTTGGATCAATTAGTATCCAATCATGATTTTAGAGAGTTTAATTTCCCATGTCGAAAAAAAATAAAGATCACGGTATCTACCGTAGTTTGACCTCCTATGGCGACAGAGAGTTCAGTAAGTTTATACGCCGCGCCTTTCTGGCAATAGCCGGTTATCACAACATCCATCCGGATAGGCCGATCATTGGGATCGTGGATACGAGTTCCGATTATAATGTCTGTCACCGGTATATGCCCGAGCTGGTGAACGCGGTCAAGCGCGGCGTACTGGAATCCGGAGGTATCCCCTTCGCCTTTCCCACCATATCCCTTCACGAAATCCTGACCTCGCCCACTACGATGCTGTTTCGTAACCTGCAAGCCATGGACACCGAGGAGATGATTCGCGCGCAGCCCATGGACGCGGTGGTTCTCCTGGGCGGGTGCGACAAGACAGTCGCGGCGCAAATGATGGCGGCGGTTTCGGCCGACCTGCCAGCTATCTCGGTCGTGACAGGCCCGATGCTGACCGGCGACTGGCGAGGCGAACGTCTGGGCGCCTGCACGGATTGCCGCCGGTTTTGGAGTAAATACCGGGCCGGGGAACTGAACGATCAGGAAATCTCAGAAATTGAGCAATCGCTTTGTTTTACCGGCGGTTCCTGTATGGTCATGGGAACCGCCTCCACCTTGGCCTGCCTCGTGGAAACTATAGGTTTGATGCTCCCCGGCGGCGCAACGCCACCCGCCCCTTCGGGGAAACGCTTACAGCACGCGGTTGCCTCAGGCCAGCAGGCTGTCAAGCTGGCTCAGCGCGGACTCTGCCCGAGCGATATTTTAAACCGCGCTTCCTTTATAAACGCGGTCACCGTTCTTATGGCCATCGGCGGCTCGACGAACGCCATCATCCATTTGCTCGCTACGGCGCGCCGGGCCGGAATACCCCTCACCCTTGACGATTTCGATGAAACGGCCAAACGCGTGCCTTTGCTGGTTGACTGCAAACCGGCAGGCACAGGGTACCTGGAAGATATGGAAAAGGCAGGGGGTGTGCCAGTGCTTCTGAAGGCGCTTGAACCCCTCCTTGACCTGTCAGCCAAGACGGTTACCGGGGAAACGATCGGAGAACTGATTAAAAATGTCCCGCGGCCCGAAGACTGGCAAACCACGATCCGCACCCTGGAGCGTCCCCTCGGGCCCACAGGCTCCTTGGCTATCCTTCATGGTTCTCTCGCCCCCTCCGGGGCTGTGCTCAAGGTCGCGGCCGCCAGCAAAACGCTGCTGTCTCATAAGGGTCCGGCCGTGGTCTTTGATTCTCCTGAAGATGCTTCTGAGCGCATTGATGATCCGAGCCTGAACATCACGCCGGATCACGTCATGGTGCTGCGCTACGCCGGGCCTGTCGCGGCGGGCATGCCTGAGGCCGGATCGCTGCCTATCCCCCGCTACCTAGCCGAAGCGGGCGTTAAAGATATGGTCCGCGTCTCTGACACGCGAATGAGCGGCACCGCGTTCGGCACGGTGGTGCTGCACTGTTCCCCCGAGGCGGCGGTCGGCGGTCCGCTTGCCTTGGTACATAATGGAGATATGATTGAGCTCAATGTAAGCGAGCGCCGTATCGAGCTGCTGGTGGACGAAGCGGAACTGAGGCAGCGGCGCAAAGGGTTCGTTCCTCCGGCCTTACCCAAACGGGGCTGGCAAAGACTGTACGCCCAGCATGTCCTCCAGGCCCACCTCGGCGCGGACCTGGACTTCCTCGCTCCGGAAGATTAAAGCGAATAGCAGTTAAATAATGTATTCCTATCAAGCATATATTCTTTGTTAAGCCTTTATTTTCTAGAAAAACTTCTGTTATTTTTTTTCTTGACAAAGGTTTTGAATTGATGACAATGAGACATCGTTTTGTCTTAACTTCAATTACAAAACGTCAGGCTATAAGGAGTTGTAATAGTTTTCAGGGTGACTTATTATTCTAACTGCTTCATCAACGTGTTTATCTAAATTGTTTTTCTCATCTTTACTTCAAGTCATTTTACTTGTTTTTTAACAAATTGAGGCAAGGAGGTTTACAATGAAATCTTTATGGAAATCAAAAAGTGTTTTCGTTCTTTTTATTGCTTTAATCCTTTTTTGTTTAGCGATTTGTGTTCCCCATTCGGTTCAGGCAGCGAAACAAGGCGGAATCGTAGAGATTGCCTTTGGTATGAACCCGAACCGCATGGATCCTCCGAACAGTTACGGCGGATCTGATATGATGATCGGATGTCATATCTTTGAAAGACTGATCTACTTTCATTACGATGAAAACACGAAAAAAACGACTCCAAAACCTTCTCTCGCCAAAAGGTGGGAGCTATCCGGGGACGGGAAGGTCTGGACCTTTTACTTGAGAAAGGGGATAAAATTCCACGATGGAACCTTGTTCAACGCTGAGGCCGTCAAGTTCAATATTGAGAGAACTGCGAGCGACAAACCGAGAACACGCTACGGAGCAGCTTTAAGAGAGGCCATTGACAGGGTTGAAGTCGTGGACGACTCTACGATTAAGATCTATTGCAAGAGTGTCAACCCGACTCTTATCCATCACATCGCACAGCCGTGCCTGGGGATTATGAGCCCGGCTTCGGTTGAGAAATACGGGACTAAAATAGGGCGCCATCCCACGGGAACAGGCCCGTTTAAGTTTGTAAAATGGGTTCCTGGTGAACGGGTTGAACTGGAAGTAAACAAGGAATACTGGAAAGGCAGAGCTAATCTCGATGGAGTCGTCTTCCGGTTTGTACCTGATGATAACGCCAGAATTAACATGGTTCAGACCGGCGAGATAGACATTGCTTACAACGTCCCTGTCCAGGATCATGAAAGATTGAGGAAAAATAAGAACCTGGACGTCATAACCTGGCCCACGGCCACGATTCTGCGCATTTACATGAATTGCCAGAAGCCCCCGACCAATGAGCTTAAGGTGCGGCAGGCCATCAAACTGGCCATTGACCGCCCCGGGATCGTGCGTGATCTCCATCTCGGAAATGCGAAGATATCCAAATCCGGAGTAGCCCCTTATTCCTGGGGTTATTATGCGGCGGCGGAAGTCGTCTATGATCCGGAGAGGGCCAAAAAGCTTCTCGCAGAAGCGGGTTGGGTGGATACGAACAAAGACGGTATCCGTGAAAAAAATGGTAAAAATCTAGCCCTGACGATCCGAGCGCCTCAGGCCGGACGCTATCCCATGGATCGAGTCTCCTTATTGGCTATCCAGGAAAACCTTCGTAACGTCGGGTTTGACTGCAAGATCAAATTCATGGAATTCGCGGCCTTTCTGAACGCCATCTGGGTGCCGGCCGAAAGGAGCACCGGGGACGCTGTTTTTGTGTCCTGGTCTTCGAGAACCCATGCCATGTTCGTCCTGTCTAAGCAATTACATTCTGCCTACTGGCTTCCAAAGGGGCAGAATATCTCTTATTATAAAAATCCCGAGATGGACAGGCTGTTAGAGGCGGCTGAAGTCGAACTCGATGAGAAGAAAAACTTCGAGCTCTATAAAAAGATGCAGGTCCTGGCCGAGGAAGAAGTGCCCATCATCCCTCTCTGGCTCATGAATTACTCAATCGCCAAGAGGAAATATGTGCACAACGTGACTGTTCTCCCCATTCCCATTATTGATACCTTTCATGTCAGGGATGCGTGGATGGATAAGTAAAAAAACAGGGCTGGAGGATTTTTTCGTGTCTAGCCTCCAGCCCCTTTCAAAGCCAAACTTTCTTACCAAGCTAAGGGATAGAACGGGGCGCCAGCCAGTCGGGCTGGCCCCCCGTTCTTTTTTTCTTGTTCGGATGCTGATGACAAGCTGTTTTGCTGTCTTTCGAGTGTGGTGTCTCGTAAATAATGATTATAATTCATACTAAGCTGCATTCATATATATATAAAATTCATTTTCCTGTCATTGCGAGCGAAGCCTTTATTGACATGAAAGACCGGAAATATACGGGCGGGGATAAACCCCGCCCCTACAATACCGATTTAGAGATAGTTAATATTGTCAGGGAGACCCGCTTTACGGGCCACCCTGACCTACTCAAGGGGAGAGGAGGAAGCGAGTCCCAATTCTCACTAATCGGAACATTATTCTGACAATTACTATAATCAGGCTGCAAGGAGCTAGGCTTCTTCGGCAAGATGACAGGCCACGAAATGATCTGCTTCCACTTCTATTAGTTGCGGTTGTTTTACATCGCATATGTCGGACCTTTGAAAACACCGTGGATGGAAACGGCAGCCTGATGGAGGATTTGATGGACTCGGAACCTCGCCTTTCAGGATAATTCTCTTCTCCTTCTTCTTTCTTCCAATCTCAGGAATAGCCGAGAGAAGGGTTATGGTATAAGGATGGATGGGGGACCTGAAAAGCTTGTCTCGATCTGCCAGCTCTAAAATCTGTCCGGCGTACATAATCGCAATGCGGTCGCAAATATGATCAATCACGCTCAAATCATGAGAGATGAAGAGATAGGTCAGTTTCAGGTCCTGTTGTAAATTTTTCAACAGGTTCAGAATCTGCGCCTGTACGGAGACATCGAGAGCGGAAGTAGGCTCATCGAGGACGATGAAATCAGGCTCCACGGCCAAAGCTCTGGCAATGCCGACCCTTTGCTGTTGGCCGCCGGACAATTCGTGAGGATAACGGTTATAGAGTTCGGACAGAAGTCCAATCTTTTCCATCAAGGACATGACCCTGTCTTCTATCTCGCGGTCTTTGTAAGGGGTGTTGATCTTCATGGCCCGCCCGATGGCCGTTCCGACGCGCATCCTTGGATTCAGCGAGGCTTGAGGGTCTTGAAAGATAATCTGCATCTCGGTTCTTAATTTTTTAAGTGATTCCTTATTCAGGCTGACGATATCTCTGCCTTTGAAGATGATCTGGCCGGCGGTCGGTTCCCATAGCCTTTGGATCGTCCTTCCCACTGTGGACTTACCGCTGCCGCTTTCACCCACCAGACCCAGCACCTGGGATTCTGAGATGGAAAAACTCAGATCATCAACGGCTCTAATGAAACCCGTCTGCCTTTTAAACAAACCGCTCTTGATGGGAAAGTATTTTTTTAGATGTTCAATCCGTAAAATTTCTCTCATGAACTATCCTGTGACCTTGAAGCATGCGACCTTGTGCCCGGAGGCGATTTCCTGAAGGGCAGGCTTTTCACTCTGGCATTTATCCATGGCATAAGGGCATCTTGGATGAAAACGGCAGCCCGCCGGGGGCGCGATCAGGTTCGGTACATTTCCGCTAATAACGCTGAGCATCTCCTTTCTCTCGCCCATGACGGGAATGGACGCCAGAAGTCCCTCAGAGTAAGGATGTTGATGATGGGCAAAAAAGACCTCCAGCTCGGCGATTTCCACGATGGTCCCCGCATACATGGTGGCCACCTCATCGCACATTTCTGAGATGATGCCCAGATCGTGCGAAATGAGGAGGACAGCCGTGCCGGTTTTTCGATTCAAATCAGACATCAATTCAAGAATTTGCGCCTGGATGGTTACATCGAGTGCTGTGGTGGGTTCATCGGCGATGAGCAGTTCCGGGTTGCATGAAAGGGCCATGGCAATCATGACCCGCTGCCGCATGCCGCCGGAAAATTGGTGAGGATAATCCTTCAAACGAGCCTCGGCCTCTGGGATGCCGACTATTTGCATGATCTCCGCGGCCCGCTGCAAGGCCTCTTTGCCTGAAGCCTCCTGATGAAGCTCGATAGCCTCTGAGATCTGGTTCCCAACGGTATAGACAGGATTTAATGACGTGAAGGGATCCTGAAAGATCATCGAAATCCTTCCACCCCTTATTTTTCTCAATTCTGACCTGGGGGTCTTAAGAAGGTTTTTTCCGTTGAACAGGACCTGCCCGTCTATTATTTTGGCCGGCGGTTCAGGTAGCAGGCGTAAGATGCTATTGCCTGTCACGGATTTTCCACAACCGGTTTCCCCCACCAGGCCCAGGATCTTTCTTTTTTTGATTTCGAGGCTGACGCCATCCAGGGCCCTTACAATCCCCTCGTCAGTATGAAACTCGACTTTCAGATTCTCGACGCTTAGCAGTGTGTCACTCATTTCAAACCTTTTTACTTATATCCTCATCCTCGGGTCGAGCGCGTCTCTGAGTCCATCCCCGAACAGATTAAAGGCCAGCACAACAATCATGATGGCCAGACCAGGGAAAATAGAGATATGCGGCGCTGTTTGTAAATATCCCCGCCCCTCGTTTAGCATGGCGCCCCATTCCGGCGACGGCGGCTGGACACCAAGGCCAAGGAAACTTAAGCCCGCGGCAATCAGGATAACGGCAGCCATCCTCAAGGTCAATAAGACCACAAGCGGAGCCACACAGTTGGGCAGGATGTACCGCAGCATGATGATATTGTTATTCTCTCCAATGGCCCGAGCGGCCAGCACATAATCCTTCTCCTTCTCCGAAAGGACAACACCCCTGATTATGCGAATGAATTGAGGGATCGAAGAAGAACCACTGGCCACAATGACACCGGTAACCCCGGGACCGATGGCGGCAATCACGGCGATAGCCAGGAGAAGGCCGGGGAAAGCCAGAAGGACATCTGTTAGATACACCACCAGGACATCTATCTTCCCGCCGTAGAAACCTCCAAGCATCCCGATCAACGTCCCGATAAAAAGCCCCATCAGCACGGCGATACTGGAAATGATAAGGGTAATTCTGGCTCCCACCAGGATGCGCGAAAAGATGTCCCGGCCGACATCGTCACTACCGAACCAATGTTTGAGACTCATGGCTTTCCGTATCTCTTTGAAGTCCTGCTTCAAAGGATCGTAAGGTGTGGCATAGGGGCCTAATATCGCCATTAAGGCCACGATTACAATGATGACCATACCCACCAGGGCCAGTTTATTTCGCCTCAAGCGCCGCCAGGTCCCGAGAATCTGGCTTTGTTTTATATCCCCTTTATTCATAGGAGATCCTTGGATCCAAGTAGATATACAGGATATCCACCACCAGATTGGCCAGCACAAAACCAAAGGCAAAGAGTATCACCCCGCCCTGCACCACCGGATAATCTCTGGTGTAGATAGAATCAACAATCAGCCGTCCCAGCCCAGGCCATGTGAAAACCGTCTCCACCAGAACCGCCCCACCCATGAGATAGCCAAACTGAAGCCCCACAATGGTGGTGGTGGGGATAAGAGCGTTTTTAAGCGCGTGCTTGTAAATGACCTTTGATTCTTTCTGCCCTTTGGCCCTGGCGGTCCTGATATAATCCTGCCGAAAGACTTCGAGCATGCTGGACCGCGTCATGCGCGCCGTCACGGCTGCCGACGGCGCGGCCAGCGTTATGGCCGGCAGGACAAGGCTGATCAACCCCTCGGAGCCGCCTGAGGGAAACCAACCCAAAAAGACCGAAAAGACAAGAATGATGAGCAGTCCTGACCAGAAGGTCGGGGTGGAAATGCCAAGAAGAACAAAGACCATGGACGTGTAATCAACAATGGTGTTCTGACGGATGGCGGCGACCGATCCGATGATCAGGCCGATGAAGAGGGAAATAAGGATGCTTGCTAACGCGAGCTTGAGGGTATTGATGAATCTCGGCCAGATTTCAGCCACGACATCGTTCTGCGTCCTGATGGATTGACCGAATTCTCCCTTGGTCACGTTTTTAAGAAAGATGCCGTATTGAACGATAATCGGTTTATCAAGGCCCAGTTGATGGCGGATAGCCTCGATGTCTTCCTCCTCGGCTTCCAAGCCGGCTATGGTCCTGGCGGGATCGCCAGGCACTAGCTGGAGAATAAGAAAGGAAACGAGGGTGATGCCGATGAGGGTTGGAACCAGCATCAAAATTCGCCGAATGACATAACTGATCATAACACTCTATCCTAAGAGTTTCTTTCTGTCTTCCCCTCCGCCTGTGTGGGGGAACGTATAAAACTCACCCTTGTAGTTGGTGGGGGAGTGGAGACGACGAAAGGATATTGTTTATTTTCGTAAAAGCCCTTTAGGGTCAATACGATTTCGGAGGATATCCAGCTCATCGTCTTCCGGTTCCGGCGTCGTTTCCACCCCTTCCGGAACGACCAGGTCGAAGCCTGTGTTTTGAAGGACGTTATCCACGGTGACCCCAGGATGGACCGATTTTAACCGCATG
The DNA here is from genome assembly GCA_019308995.1 of Deltaproteobacteria bacterium. NCBI lineage: Bacteria > Pseudomonadati > Myxococcota > Myxococcia > Deltaproteobacteria bacterium. Next base: position 18,618 of record JAFDHD010000016.1, read on the forward strand.
TGCTTGGTCTCTTCATCGAAATCCATAATACAAAGGGGTGTAATGCAGTATTTGGGACCGCCTCCAGGTATCCCGAGCTCCTTTCTCGCATCCTTGCCTCCCTGGTTCCATCCGACACAGGAGACGAAATCGCAACGATCCACCAGAAGCCGCTTGGTATGTGAATTAAGGAAGATGTAGTATCTGTCCATATAAGTGGTGAGACTGGCGGTGCCAATGGCGCCCGGACCGCGAAAGGTCAGTTTTTTAAAATCAGTTCCCACGCCGATCATGTTGGAGTTGCCATACTTGTCTATCTGGATGCCGCCTATAAAAAAGATGGATTTGCTTGCCTGCTTTAAGGAAATCATGCTCCTGTCTTCCGAGCGAAAGGATTCTGCCCATCTCAGCGCGGTCCACCAATCCATCTGGCTAATATCAACTACCGGTTGATCATAGACATTGGTTCTCGTATGATCGAAACCGATCTTGATATTCGGGCCATGATGCATGTGGGCCAGAAGCGCGCCGGCCATGGGCACGATGAGGTTCCGGCCCACACCGACAGGCTCCCCGTCCTCGATCTCCCTTGAAATAAAAACCGCCAGCTGTTCATTCAGGCTATAAGGCCGATTCGCTTGACTTATCATGTTCATACCCTTTCTGATTTACGGGAAAGTGCTTTATCTAAAAAGACTGAAAAGCTGTTTGGCGCCTATTCTATCCAAATAATCCAGGTGGGTTTCCGGTTCATACACATATTTTTTCAGGTAATCCTCAAATAGTTTTCTGTTCCCGTTTTTGACGCACTCCCGGGCAACCTGCCGGTACTCCGTTAGATGAGCCACATCTTCGATGTAATACCCGGCGCTTTTAAATGGGTGAGACCCAAAAGGGGCCATGACCACAGCCTCAGCCTCCATAATGGAGGTGTTGGCCGGATTCTTCCTTATCTCCTCATTAGGAACGATCTTCTCCACCTGAACGATTGTCTTATCGGCCGCCCGGTAATGGGCTGTATCGGAAAAACCGGCGTCAACGAACTGAGCGTTTCCATAAGGATCGGCAAAGGAGGCCCGCAAAAAGGCAATCTCCGGCTTGATGGGTGGTATGGCCAGCAGCGTCTCTCCATTGAGTGGGTCTTTAAAAACCTTGATATCAGGATTGATCTCCGGATAACAGGTCCCGACTCCGCCGCGCCATGGCATAAAGGGAAGCATCTGCGCCGCAGCCATCAGCCCCGCGAGATACATTCCTTCGTCAAACTCCCAAACCTCAATATCGCCGTTTTCCGCGGCTGCGCGAAAAAATGGTCCGATGACCTCCAGACCCGCTCCGAAATAATATCCTACCACCTTCTTGACGCAGCCGGCGCCTATCATTAAATCCACATCCCATCCACCGGCGTTGGCGATCACCGTCAGGTTCTTCAACCCTTTACGGATAATCTGCCGCGTAACGGCCAGGGGATAATTAGAGCCAAGCGAGATGGTCATCCCATCCTCGACCATATCGGCGGCCTCCTTTTCGCTGATCACGACTTCCCGACGAACATCTGGGCCATTCATATCCTCACCTCACTTCTTCCTTCTCATGGCTTTTTATAAATAACACCCTCTTTTTCCAGTTCACCAATCATCTCTTTGGAATACCCTAAATATTCTGAGAGAACCTCTTGGTTGTGCTGGCCAAGTTCAGGAGGCAGCCCCTTAAGACCAGCGCTTCTGTTTTTAAGACGAAAGGGGCTGTTGATCACCGGCACCCGACCCAGGACGGGATGGTCAATCTCCTTCATCATCTGGCGCGCCTTGATCTGCGGATGCTCCAGGGCCTCTGGAATAGATAGAATCGGGGCGCTGGGTATGCCCGCCTCTTCCAATTTTTCCAGGGCGTCACTGATATGCTCAAACGTATTCAGCCATTCATTTAACACCTCATCCACCAGCGCCCGATTCCTGACCCGGTTCTCCAGAGGATGAAATCTGGGGTCCTTATACAAATCCGGTCTGTCCATGGCTTTAGTGAGCCCCTGCCACATGCTGTCTCTAGCGCCGAGAGCGATAGTCGCCCATCCATCCCGTCCTCTGTAAATCGGACTGAGCATGGCGTGCGAATCCCGGCCTTCACTGAGTACATGAATTTCTACGGCCGAGTCCAGTTGATCGAACAGGCAGTCTAGAAGGGAGACATCTATGTATTCCCCTTCGCCGGTCCTGTCCCGGGCAAACAGCGCGGCACAGATAGCCGTGGCGGCATGTAAGGACGCCCCGGTATCACCAAAAGCAGCGCCGGGCGCCATGGGAGGATGATCGGGGTCTTCATTCTTTCCCGTGACCCACATCAGACCGCTCAAGGCGTGAGCCGTGGCAGCGTATCCGGGCCGATCGGCCCAGGGGCCGTACTGGCCGAACCCGGAAATGGAGCACATGATAATTTTGGGGTTGATTTCTTTAAGGTCTTCGTAGCCGAGCCCCAGGCGATCCATGGTCTTGGGCCGGAAGTTCTCGACAACCACGTCACACAACTTTACAAGCTCTTCAGCTATCCTTACACCTTCCGGATGTTTAAGATTCAGGGAGAGACTCTTCTTCCCGCAATTGTTCTGCATAAAGTAGCCGCTGTAACCCTTCTTGACGAAAGGAGCGTAACGCGCACCGTCTCCAAGGCCAGGGGCTTCAACTTTAATGACCTCTGCCCCAAGATCATGTAAAAGCCTGGTGCAAAACGGACCAGCCAGGGCTTGCGTAAAATCCAGCACCTTAACGCCGGTTAAAAGCATTTTTTCCTGCCTTTCTTTCATCATCAATAACAAAGCCTGAAACGAAACTGCGTCTCTTTAAAATTATTATTAATGAATTGACCTTTAATCCATACATCCATTCAAGTAATCAAGCGCTTAAAAAAATGAGAAAGGCTTTCATGGCATTGCCAACATAGGTTAACGGCCTTTACGTGTCAAGGGAAAAGCGCCTCCAGGCCGGTCAGCTTTATGTGATACCACCATAGACAGATGCTATAATATCATCGGGTTTATTATTGAGGGGGGAAAGCGGCGCCTCAGCCGCGGCTCAGGCATGAGAGCTGCTTTGCTGTATATTGAAAAACAGTTTCGTGAGTGTAAAGACTGCTCAGGTGCGAAACTGAGGCTCAACGCCAGTGACGCTGGCCTCACTCAATGCCGCTATTTCATCATCAGTCAGTCCCAGAAGCTCCTTAAAGACATATTCATTATGCTGGCCGAGTAAAGGAGCGGGAAACCTGATGCGGCAAACAGTTTCGGACATTTTGGCAATCATCCCGGGCACGAGCTTCTTACCGCCACAAGGATGCTCGGACTCCTCAAAGAAGCCCCGCGCCACAAAGTGCGGGTCTTTAAGCAGTTCGCCCGGGTAGAGCACCGGCGCAGCAGCCAGCCCGCGTTTCTGAAGCTTCTCCATGATTTCATAACGATCAAGAGAAATCGTCCAGGCCGCGATATATTTATCCAGCTCATCGCGATGCTCCTGACGGCTGGCAAAAGAAGCAAAGCGGGGCCCCTGAGACCACTCGGGATGGCCCAGAATCTCGCAAAATATGTTCCATTCCTCATCAGAGACAATGCTGATCGCCACCCACTGGTCGTCCCCCTTGCATGGGTAGCAGCCCTGGGGGGCGGCATAATCGTCCGTGTTGCCCATACGCGTCCTGACCCGTGCATTGAGGGCGTAATCGAGAAGCCAGTCCATATGCCTGGTCGAAGCCTCAAAATGGGAAACATCCACAAACTGACCCTTGCCCGTTCTAAAGCGATAATGCAGGGCCGACAGGACGGCCAGGGCCGCGGCAAAACCGCCGGTCGGGTCGCCATAAGCGATACCCGGCCTCAAGGGAGGGCCATTTTCGTAACCGGTTATTTCATCTAAGCCGCAGAAGGCGTTGATGCAGTCACCAAAGGCCGGGGCGTTTGTATAGGGGCCGGTGCAGCCGTAGCCTGGCATGGACACCATAATGATATCAGGCTTGACCTCTCGCAGGCGCTCGTAATCCAGGCCCAGGTTGGGCATAACCCTAGGGGTGAAGTTGTTGATAACCACATCGCTGATTTTGATCAGCCTGAGGTACAGTTCCTTTCCCTTTTCCTGGCTCAAGTCCAGGGTGACGCCGAGTTTATTGTGATTTACCTGGATAAACCAGGGTGAATGCTCCCAGAACTTCTCCTTTTGTTTAGCGTACCTGAGGCCAAAGTACCTGAGGGCGTCAAACCTGAACAGCGCTTCGACCTTGATCACCTCGGCCCCCATGTCGGCCAGCACCACGGTGCCTTGAGGCCCGGCCCAGGCGATGGTGTGATCCAAGATTCTAATGCCTTCCAGCGGTAAACCTGCCATAATCCTGCTCTCCCATAATTTGTTCTTCAGTTAGCGCGGGCTGCGGTCAAAAGATTGGCTTAAGCCTCTGTGACGAATGTCATGGCCTTCAGGTCGTCCTCTGAATAACCCAAACGCTCAATCAAGATTTCACTGTTATGCTCACCCAGCATCGGGGCGCGGCTCACTTGCCACGGTGTTTCGGACATAAGAAAAATATGCCCCGGAAACTCCATCTTACCTAATAATGGATGGTCTATCTTAGTAAAAAAACCTCTGTCCCGATGCTGCGGATCGTGAAAAAGCCGATCCATATCGTTCAAGATACCGATGGGGACGCGCCACTCGGTGGCCTCCTCAAAGACCTCTTTCTGGGTTTTTGTCTTGAGGTAATCCTTGAGCACGGCGTCCAGCTCGTCAGCGTGGAGAGACCTTTGTTCCACGTCGCTAAATCGAGGGTCATCCAGCAGTTCCGGCCGCCCCATCATCTCAACAAGCATCCTGTATTGTTCCTCCATCTCGGTATCAACGCAGACATAGCCGTCTTTGCATGGCAGGATGGCAATAGGATACAGGCCCGGGATACGCGGGTCAGACTGAGGCATATCTGACATGGGGCGTGCCCCGTTCCTTATGCGGTTATGTCCGTTAAACTGGAAATTCATGGTCGGACAGCCTTTTAAGGTCGCCGCGATTTCTACGATGGCCAGGTCAATATGCTGGCCGCTTCCCCTTAAATCTCGATAACAGACAGCGCCCATGGTGGCGAGCGCACCGGTCAATCCGGCCTGGAACTGTAAATGCTGACCCCCAAGCTTGATCGGCTCCCTGCCTTGTTCCCCGATCTCAGCCTGGACTCCGCCCAGAGCGCTCAAGGTTATTTCAAGGCCCTTGTAGTCGCGATACGGCCCGGTTTGCCCGTAGTTTGAGATGGAGGTCATGATCAGAGCGGGATTGATCTCTTTAAGGGCGTCGTACTTCAGGCCCAGGGAAGGCATAACGCGCGGCGCAAAGTTTTCAATGAGCACGTCGGCCTCAGCCACCAGCTTTTTAAAGGCTTCTGCGCCCGCCCTGGACTTCAGGTTCAGGGTGATGCTTTTTTTCCCCAGATTCAGGTAGTGAAAAAGCCCGCTTTTCTCCAGGTGCGGCTCATCTTTTGGGAAAGGCCCCATCTGCCTCGCCGGGTCTCCGGCTTGCGGCCGTTCCACCTTGATAACCTCTGCTCCCAAACCCGCCAGCAGCGAGGTACAATAGGGGCCGGCGATGTAGTGGCCGAGGTCAATTACTTTCAGGTCAGAGAGCGCTCCCTCTTTATTCATATTTGTTCTGCTCATATTTGGATTCCATATCTAAAACAAGTAGGTTACTTAAGTCCGAGAAGTTCAACCGCGTTCTGATAAAGCCACTTTTCCATGACTTCCTTTTTCAGGGGAAGCGCCTTCGTCTCCATGACTATCTCATTGATGGGCATGCCCAGGTCCGTTGAACCCGAGGCAAAAACGATCCTATCCTGAAGCAGGGTGTTGCCAAACTGGAGCAGCATCTCCCAGCCTGACCCCGGAGTGGCCAGGTGCTTGGGCCGGTGAGACGAGGTGTCAATATAAACGTTGTTGTGTCTGCGGGCGAGCCCGATCATCTCAGGGACCCAGGGCCAGCCGCCGCAGCTGGCCACTATCTTCATTTCAGGAAAATCCATAGCTACCTTGTCAAGATAAAGAGGCCGGCCGACGTCCATGGGGAAGTCTTTGCGATAATTCATGGAAGTATAAACAAAAACGGGTATGTCAAGCTCCACGGCCTTGGCATAGATTGGATAGAACCGCTGATCGCTGGCCCTGATCCCCCATCTGTATGGAGAGGCGTAAACAGCTTTGAACCCGAGCTCCCTGACCGACCTCTCCAGTTCCTTGACCGCGCGCATGCCTTCAAAGGGGTTCACAAAGGCCCGGCCCATGAGGCGATCGGGCAGTTGAGAAACCATCTCCGCGGTCTTATCATTATCATGGAGATCCAACATGCCGCGCACGATGCCGGCTTCATCAAGTTGTTTGGCAAACTCGGATAAGGGCACCACAACCTTCTCCGCTCTTTCGCGGACCAGGGCTTCAAACTCATCAGGAGCAAGCTCCTCACTCAGCCGCTCCATCTCCTCAAGGGTGAATCCCAGATTGGCCGCTCTTCTCGGCCCGAAGATGCGGCGGTAATTGGCTACCCCTCCGGCTTCCTTGTTTAAAATGAAGAATTTCATGGTTCCCACGATATCATCCACGGTTTCAGGCACATCGAGCCTCAAATCTATTACTTGTGACATCTGTCTTCTCCCTGGTTTGATAAATAATAAACAATCAGGCCGAATATTAATAACCTTCGAGCACAGTCAAATTATTTTGTCTTCACTGTAAAAATTTAATGCTTATCCATCCAGTAGGTCTCGCAAATCATATTCTGATATGGGTTGTTGTAGATTTTGGAGTGCACATAGGGTCTTTCGACCAAGAACCGGTACTGTGTATACAGGAATATTTGAGGCGCATCATCTAAGACCAGATGCTGAATCTTGTGAACCAAGGCTATGCGTTTTTTTAAATCCATTTCATGGGATTGTTCATCAATTAACCTCCAAATTTCACGATTGCTCCATTTGAAATAAGTAGAGTGCCTCCCATAATAAGCCGTCAGAATATCTGACGGGTCAGCTGAGTAGTCGGTCACATGTAAGGCCAAATCATACTCGAATCTATAAGCCCGGTTGAAGTATTGTGCCATCTCCAATGTCTTCAAAGTCACGTTGATGCCGACTTCTTTGAGCATACTCTGGATTACCTGGGCCGGTTTGGTCATATAATCTTGGTTCCAGGTAAGAAGTTCTGTGGAAAAGCCGTTGGGATATCCAGCCTCAGCCAGGTACTTCTTTGCTTTTTCGGGATTATATTCTACCTGATCGCTCTCTGGTAATGAAAAAAGAGGGTGGTTTGGCACCGGTCCGACCTGCACGGTGCCATAACCGCCCCAGGCCAGGTTGAGCAGCTTCTGCTTGTCAATGGCCATGGCAATGGCCTGCCGGACCTTCTTTTTGTCAAAGGGCGGCTTAAGGGGTTTTTTACCCTCAATCCATGCCGGACATCTGAGGGTCCATACCTGAATACCTTTGTTCTTAATAATTTTAGCGTCTGGGGCTTCTTTTTTAATCGTGGGAAGCTGGAAAAAAGAAACGCCGGTGGCGTCAATTCTATGGGCCAGAAACGCACTCAGAATGGAGGCCGGATCGCGCATTATCTTGATGTGGATCTTGTCCAGGTAAGGCAGGCCTTTTTTAAAGTAATTCGGATTCTTATCAAGGGTAATGTGAGAACCGCGCACGAACTCCTTGAGAATGAACGGGCCGGTCCCGATAGCCTTCTTCTTCAGGTCTCTATACTCCTCTACAGCCTCCCTGGCCACGATGGATGACCATGGAGAGGCAATATAGTACATAAAAGGCCCGTAAGGCTCCTTGGTCTTAACGATGACGGTATATCTGTCAGGCGTTTCAATAGAAGCCAGCTTGTCCTCAAAGTAATAGCGGCGTTTGAACTTGGCCTTTTTGCCGTATATTCCCATGATGCGCTCAATGCTGTATTTAACGTCTGCTGAGGTTAGTTCGCGGCCGTTAACCGGGGGTATGTTGTGAAAACGCACACCCTTGTGAATCGTAAATTCATAGGTGAGATTATCTAATTGTCTGTAACTTTTCAATAGATCAAGTTCAAAGCCTTTCAGGTCCGGGGTGTAGCGAAGCAGGGTATTGTAAGTATTGTTGGTGATTATAGTCGTCGCTGGATAGGTCTCTATGTGCGGGTCCAGCGACCTGGGAGGGCCGGAACTGGTGCGATAAACGTCTCCGTGACGTGGTTCGGCAGCCAGAGTCGTTGCCGCCGATCCAATGAACGAGACGCTCATGCATAAAGTAAGCATCCATAAATAGGTAACCGATCGAGAGGCAAACAATCGCTTAAAAGGTTGTCTTAATTTTTTCATTTTTTCACCTCCATCAAAAGGTTAGGGTTATTAATCAAGGCCATGCGGCCATGACATAAAAAAACCAACCGCAAAACCATTTCCCATGCCTTGAACCCGTTTTACATCTCCAAGGCAGCCGACTATGTCCCGTTAACGGTAATTTTAAAAAACGAGCCCTGGAAACCGCCCTCTCCAACGCCCACCCTATCCTCAAAAACTGGATAGTTAAGTTGAAGCCAAATTGTAACCACGCTAACAAAAAACACCCTGAAAAGCCATGAAAAAAATCGTAGCTCCCACTTTCTTTAGGGATGTCAAAACAGCTTTGAATCAGGGCTTCCAGGGTTCATTTTGGGCCGCATGTCTCGCGGCGGTCCACCCACCGATATAGCATTCAGCCAGATTTCCACCGGCCAGGTAAAGGAATCCAAATATACCGCCCAATTCACCGGCTTCATAGAGGCCCGGTATCGGTTCGCCGAAAGCATCCAGAACCTGCCAGTGCTCATTATGCACCGGACCGCCATGGGTATTTGAGACGACCGGCCAGACTTGCGCATAGTAGTAGGGCGGGATTTGGATGGGGACCATGGTTTCTGAAGGCCTGCCAAAGTCATTATCAGAACCCTGCTGGCAAAAGCCATTCCATTGCTCGATCGTTTCTCTCAGAATCCGTGGCTCCACCTTCATGTCCAGCGCCATTTCTTTCATGGACTCAGCTTTCTTCAAAATACCGAGATCAACCTCAGCCAGATTATCCTCGCTCCATTCAAAGAAGACTTCCGAATCGTTAAAAGTGGGCATGACCACGGGATAGAGCTTTCGGCCTTCCTCATCAAAGATAATAAAAGAAGGAATGCGCGGATAAGACTGGATTTCGGTATCATAGTACTGCATGGGACGATGGCCGACATCATGCGCATAAGGCGGATACTCGTTCATGTACCTCCGGCCGTGCCGATCAATGACTATCCAGGCCATTTCTGACCTGGAAGGGATTGGATGCCCCGGCACCCAGTCAGGCAGACGCCTTAACCGGAGGCCGAATGGGTAATGAGGATCGGTGTGACGAAGACCGTAGGACCCATGGAAATTCCCCATGTGCCAGAGTGAGGCGCCGACCTCCTGGGCCATTCGAATGCCGTCTCCGGTATTTCCGCGATAGGCGGCCGAAACGATCACTGATCCCTGGAAAAACTGGCGCTTGAGTTCCTCGTCGGCCTCAAAGCCGCCGCAGGTTAAGATAACGCCTCGTCTGGCCTTAATATACAGAAGACGGTCATTCTTCTGAGCAAGCACACCGACCACTCTTTTGTCTGGAGTACGGAGGAGCCGCTTTACAGGGGCGCCAAGTAAGATCTTAATTCCCCGCCGGTCTACATTGTCTTCCACCACTTTGAAGTTGCGCGCCCCGCCGCGCAAGCCTCGCACGTGAGGATAGTAGGTCAAGGGATCAAACCCGGGAATGCGGCCGTAAATGCAAAAGCCAAGGTCTTCATACCCTGGAAAGGGATAGTTGCCTTTGCTGGGAATAGCTTTGATCTCTGCCTCATTGATTTTAGCCAGTTCCTCCATATAGGCCGGTAACTCGGTCATGCCTTGAGCCATGGCCCGCAGCACGGCGTCGGGAGTCATTCCGCCGCAGGTCTCCTTTAGGTAGGAAAAGGCGCTCTCGGCATCAAAAGCCGTCCGGAGTCCTCCGCCGGAGCAGATGGAGATTCCTCCCGGCTTGGACATCTTTTCCAATAACAGAACATCAGCGCCATGATCTTTGGCCTCAATCGAGGCAATGCCGCCGGCATACCCATAACCGACCACCACGATATCTGTCTCAAAATCCCATGAAGAAGGGAGACCTTTTGCCCAAATCATGTTATAACCTGCTTGATCTCAATGAATCTGTTGCCTTACCCTGAAGCTGTAAGCCGATGATGCAGTCACGGCTGTCACGGCCACGTAAGAATCAGATTATGGTTGTGTCTTAAATACCAAAGCGATCATCAAATATTTCAACTTGTTTTATCCTCACCTTGTTTACCCTGGGATTTCCATTTATAATATCAATAATTGGTCTGGCGACAAGGATAAAGTTTTTTACCACATAAACAATTTCAAGAGGAAAGATTATGACCGGGAAAAAACGTTTGAACTCTCTGGAGGCCGCCTTGAATAATGAAATGAAGGAGCGTGAGTTTTATCTCAAGAATGCCGAAAGGACCGGGAATCCGGTGGGCAAGGCCATGTTTCAGCAGATCGCTCACGAAGAGCTGGAACACTACGAGAGGCTCAAGGAACTCCATGAAACATGGGCCGGGGCCGGGAAATGGCCTGAAACGGTGCCGCTGGTGGTTAATGACACCGCTGTCAAGGACCTTTTAAAGAACGTGATTAAGGAGGCCGAAAAAATATCCGAAGGCGATGAAGATGACCTGGAGGCGATCCGGGTAGCCATTGATTTCGAGTCAAAGGGTGTTGCCTTTTATGAAAAATTAAGGGACGAGGTCGCTGACAAGAAAGAAAAGGCCTTCTTCGATCTTCTTTCCAGGATCGAACGTGAGCATTACCTTTCTCTCAAGGAGGCGGAAGAATTCCTGGTTGACCCTGAATCATGGTACACCAGAGCGGAGCATCCCAGTCTGGACGGCGCCTAGTATCATTTTCGTATGATCCTTTCACGCATTTCGCGGTTTAAAACCAAGATGAAAGACAAGGGGGGTGTAGGAGGCCGTGATAAACCTCGTGGCCTTCCTGCTTTTTTCTCAAAAGTTATCTTTCGGTAGTGGGTCAGTTTGAATTAATCGGGACGTATATTTATTTATTAAGTGAAATAATTGTCGTCGATATAATGAAAGACATCACAAGTTCGTAATAGGTGGTCAGACTTTTTTCCTTTAAATGCATAATTTTCAACAATTTTTCCTATTTCCTGTACCCTGTTAATAACCTCAGAAAAATCTCCGTCACCACTAATCAAGGCCGCTACGTCATATGTGTCATTTTGAGCCAATAACAACATGTCTAGTGCTAAAAAAATATCAGCACCTTTTTCTCTCTGATTTCCCTTTGGTCCAGCCAAGCGTCCCAATCTGAGTTTAAAATAAGGTTTTCTTTCAAGGCGATCAAGGAAAGAAAGTTGTTGATTATAGCTCTTTATGCTTGAATCGGTTGGCCTCACGGTGTAATAATAAATTCTCATTAATTCTCTATTAGCTACTATTTTCTCTATGAATTTATCTATATCGACTTTATAAAAATCCTGTTTAAGACCACCTGTAACACCATGGAAGAAATTGCTACCGTCAATAAAAATCATAACTCTTTGCATTGTGACCCCCCCTTTAAAAAAATAGGGAACCTGCGTGGGTTCCCTATGCGTCTTTCAGTCCTACATACTTACATGAGTATGTAGGGCCTCTTTAATGCTGACTACTATCATGAGTAACCAGGGTGGCTTCATTAATAATTATCGGCATTATTTTAAAAAAGTCAAGTTTTTTTATTTTTATTTTTTTCAATAATTTAAGATCGCTCCCGTGAAGCCGGATATCCCCGATTTGCACTAAAGAAACAATCCTTCAAATTGACTTCTTTGTAATTTTAGGCTGCTAAAATTACGAGAAACCCCGGAAATTGATCCCGTACCGAAAAGTGCCCCCCATCGAGATTCGAACTCGGACCACCAATTTAGCAGATTGGAACTCTATCCAGTTGAGTTACGGGGGCACAAAAAAGGCGGGGGAGGTATCTTGCCCTTATAAAACACCTTCTCCCCCGCCTCAATCGGTGGTTCAGTTCGAAAAACTCAAACCAAGTACCAATCTGCTAACAGAAATGATACTCGCAATAATTAAAATGTCATTGACAGGATTCATTAACAAGAGAAGTGATTTCTTCTAATGTCCAAACATGATCAGACACTTTGGCTTCCATGGCTGGCGTGACTCTGAGTGTCCGATGAATCCTGCTAAAATTATAATACATAAAGTGAAGGCTCACAGCATGGGCCAGATTTTCGACCTTTTTTGAAAAAGCATTTGTTAGGCGCGTGAAGCGTCTCATGCTCATGCGGTTGTAAGGTTTTGTCTCTCCACATAGCTTGTTGAGATATGTTTCGCTTCGGGGTTGCCCTCAATGGCTTTACTGTCAGCCCCTATACATTGTGAGGGGCTATATCTTTTTTGACCTTCACTGTCGTTTCCATATATCTTAATTAGCATCGAATAATCTATGTCCGCCCCAAAAGCTTCTTCAATAGCCTCTAAATAGGGCTTGTGTCTGTCTGTGGTCAATTGAACCCTATAGGCAAGACGCGAAGCCAAGTCTTTAATGAATATGCTGGCTGTTGCAAAATCCCGCCCACCAACAAGCCAAGAGGGGACAAGTTTTGTGCCAGCACAAATAGCTGTCCAGGTCCATATGTCACCATATCCAAATTGACCCTGCTTCTCTTGAGGAACATTTTTTGCCTTGGAATAACAGAAAGACCAGATTTCATTGCATTGGATACGCTTGCACGACAAGTTGTATCATTTTCGTATGATCCTTTCACGCATTTCGTGGCTTAAAACCAAGATGAAAGACAAGGGGGGTATAGGAGGTCGTGATAAACCTCGTGGCCTTCCTGCTTTTTTCTCAAAAGTTATCTTCCCAAATGTTGGCATTTTTCTTTAGATTGTGAAATAATGGCCTCGCTTCTTTTCAGATAGGGAATCCAAGGAGGTAAAGGGATGACAAAAGATTCAGTGATTACAGAAGAGATGAGGCAGATGATAGGCGTTGAATCGGAGCCTTCCGTGTTTGAGATTGAGAAGGAGCCGATTAGAAGATGGGCCGAGGCAATCGGTGACCCCAATCCACTTTACCACGATGAGGAATACGCTAAAAAATGCGGATACGACAGCATCATCGCGCCGCCCGGTTTTGTGGCCCAATACGCCTATCCCGTCAAGAAGGGTGGATCCTCTCCGCAGATCAAAAACCCCTTTACCAGGCACCTCAATGGCGGAAACGAGTATGAGTTCTTCAAGCCGGTACAGGCAGGCGACGTCTTGACAGCGACCAGCAAACTATCCAACCTCTTCGAACGTGAAGGCAGGCTCGGAAAGATGCTGTTTCAGATCGCTGAAACCACCTTCAAGAACCAGAAGGGGGAGGTGGTAGCCAAGGCCCGTTACACCGGCATCAGCTATTAAAAGCCCGCAAGGCAGAAAGGAGAATGAAGATGGCCGAACAAATCTTCTGGGAAGATGTCGAAACAAACGCTGAGATCCCTTCGCTGATTAAGAAACCAACTCCCCAACAGCTCGTGCAATGGGCCGGAGCTTCCGGAGACTTCTACCAGATTCATTATGATAAGGATTTTGCGCTCGATAATAACTTGCCAGGTATCATCGTCCATGGCGCTTTCAAAAGCGCCTGGCTCGGACAGCTGCTGGGCGACTGGGTAGGATTAAAGGGAAAAATAAAAATCTTCAGCTGCGGTTACCGGGGAATGGACGTTCCCGGGGATACTCTCACCTGCAAAGGTACGATCACGAATAAATATATTGAAGGCGGCGAGCATCTCGTGGAGCTTGATATCTGGCTCGAAAACGGGAAAGGTGAAAAGACAACCCCGGGCAAAGCAATTGTGGCGCTCCCCTCTAGAAATTAGATGAAATAACCTGGCGCCGGCTGATCAGGTTTCGCACTTTTACGCCGGAAAGGATAACGATCTGTTTTAATGCAGACATCCTTTCTTGATCCCCTCGGAACCCCGATCGTTTTATTGGAAGAGGCAGATGCGTTGAACTTGATTTCTTACGCTGCCAGCGCGTTCAATGAAGTTGAGAGTACCGATACAAACCATACATAGCCCGTGAAGCTTCCTCTGGAAACTCATAAAAGGGAATCCCTCGCTCCTTCATCAGCTCAAAGGCGATTCCATTCATATTTCCGCGCATGGCCGTGGCGATGAGAGGCTTGCCATATTTTTTAGGTATTTCTGACAGAATCTCTGCCGCTGTAAGCACTTCCCGAATATAGGCCGGATTCGTGGACCGAATTGACACCGGGGCCATGGTGATGATGGCGTTGATGCGTGGATTCTGAGCCAGCAATTCAACGATATTGGCGACGTCATGGGACGGGGATCAGCCGCCAGGTCAATGGGATTCGTGGGAGGAGGAGCGTGTGGCAGAAGATATTTTTCAAGTGTTTGAACGGTCTCCTTGTCGAGTTCCGGAACCTCGAGGCCGAGTGCGCCGCAGGCGTCGGTGGTAACGACACAATGTCCACCGCCCGAGGAGACCACGGCCACCCGATTCCCTTTTGGGAGGGGTTGCTTTGACAACGCCTCGGCTAAATCAAAGGCATGACTCACATCATAGGTCCTGATAATGCCTGTCTGGCGGCAGATTGCCTCAAAGACTTCGTCCGACCCGGCGATAGAGGCCGTATGACTCATGGTGGCCCTTGATCCGTGCCTGGTACGTCCCGCCTTGAAGACGATGATGGGCTTTTTTCTGATGACCTCCCTGGCCTTTTTGAAAAAACGGGCGCCGTCTCTGAGGCCCTCGATGTAGAGCACGATCACGTTCGTGCCTTCATCTTCACCCAGATATTCCACATAATCTGCCATGGAGAGGTCGGCCTGATTGCCCACGCTCAAAAATGTGTTAAAGCCATATCCTTTATTAATGGCCGTTTCCAGAAGGTAGGCGCCCATGGTGCCGCTTTGTGAAACAAAGAAGATACCACCTGGTTTCGGAGTGAACCAGAAGGCGGTATTCAATCGCACCGCTGAACTCCAGATCCCCATGCCATTGGGCCCCATAACCCTGACGCCTCCTTCCGCGGCGATTTGAACAACCTCGTCCTGAAGAGCTTTCCCCTGCGGACCGGTCTCGGCAAACCCGGCAGAGATAAGAACCACGGCCCCGATACCCTTGCTCACACATTCCCTCATCGCATTCGGAACCATGGACGCTGGAATAGTGATGATGGCGAGATCAATAGGCTCTGGCACTTCCAGGACGCTGGGAAAAGCCTTGAGTCCGAAAATCTCCTTCTCTTTAGGATTGATCGGGTAGATTCGACCCCGGTAACCGCTCGCTATGGGCCTCGTAATCATCCAGTTTCCCCATTTAGCAGGAGAATTTGAGGCGCCGATCACCGCGATTGACTCGGGTTCAAAAAGGGCCTTAAGCCCCTCCATGACTCGCTTGGACATGGCTTTCTCCTTTAAAATAATCTTTAGATGAAAAACCCGGATACAAGTATATCCAGTTTATCAAATTAAATTTTGGAAATACATCTTTTTCCTTTCCCGCCAGCGCTTTGACCTAGGAAATCCATATGAATTCAATCAGATGTGAGTTAAGCTTGGGCAAACAGGTTTGAATTCCTGACCACGCTTCCCAGGCCCAAGGGCCTATGCCCGCCTGCCATGTTGTGTTTCAATATCTACACGAAATCTGGTCCAAAATTAGCTTGACAATAGCCTGAGATTAATCATATTGATCTTTCACTGCTACCTGGTTTGCAACTCAAGGCTAAAGAGATCCGGTCCCAGGGGCGAGAAAAGGAAAAAAGTTAAAACATCGTTCAGGGTGAGGTCAATGTCGGTCGGCAGAGAAGATGAGTATATCCAGGATTTGATCCGCTTCCTTGAAAAAGGACGGGAGGAAGAGTTCGCCCGGTTGATCAAAGGGCTGCATCCGGCCGACGTGGCTGAACTTATGGAATTTCTTGAAGGCCATGACAAGGTTCGCTTCTATTTCCTTCTTGATCCAAAACTAGCCGCTGAGGTTCTTCTTTCGCTTCCTGAGCACTCCCGGGAACATCTCCTCTCCATCCTGCCTGTTAAGCTCCTGTCCCGGGCCGTGGACGAGATGGATTCGGATGATGGCACAGACATCGTGGCTTCTCTCAGCGATGAAGACGCCTCTTCGATCCTGGCCACTATTGACGTGGAAGACTCCGATGAAATCAGCCGCCTGCTTAAATATAGGGAGGACACGGCCGGCGGGCTGATGCAGCTTGAGCTGGTTGTGGCCGGGGAAAACGAGACCGTGGCCGAGGCGATCGAGCATATCCGGGCCAAACAGCATGAGGTCCAGGACCTCAATTACGTCTTTGTGGTGGATGAAAATCACAAACTGCTGGGACAGGTGGATCTGCAGACCCTGGTTTTATCCAGCCCTGATACAAGGCTGAGGGAAGTCGTTTCGCCAGTTGAGCTGATCATCAATGTGGATGAGGATCAGGAAGAGGTGGCTCGTAAGTTCATGAAGTATGACACTCGCGCCGCCCCGGTGGTCAGCGACAAAGGTATTCTCCTGGGGCGGATCACCGTGGATGATGTCATTGACGTGGTCCAGGAAGAGGCGTCCGAGGACTTCTACCGCGTGGCCGGTACACACGAGGACGAGGAGCTTTATCAGAGTCATGTTTTCAAGATAGTCAAACTTCGTCTGCCTTGGCTCCTGGTCAACCTTCTCGGCGGATTCCTCAGCGGCAATCTTATTTGGCTCTTTAAGGTCACGTTAAAGGATGTCCTGGTATTGGTTGCCTTTATCCCCATCATCACGGCCCTGGGCGGTTCGGTCGGGATTCAGTCCTCGACCATCGTCATCCGCGGCCTGGCCTTGGGCCGGTTCGGTCGCGGGCAGGTGCTGCGCATCCTGGCCAGGGATCTCCGGGTGGCCCTGGCCCTGGGCCTGGTCTGCGGGAGCGGGGCGGCCCTGGCGGCCGGGCTCTGGCAAAGCACGGCGATTCTCGGTCTTGTGGTGGGCTTATCCATGTTTCTTGCCATAACTCTGGCCGGCACCCTCGGCTCTCTGACTCCGCTGATCTTGAAGCGCCTCAACATTGACCCCGCCCTGGCTTCCGGGCCGTTCACCACCGCCATGAATGATATCACCGGGCTGACCATTTACATGATCATTGCCACAGCCTTTTTGCGCATTTTTGGTTTAAGCGGCATGCGTTGAGCAGGCGGTTTTTAAGTTTGAAAGAATAAGTTTGAAAGAATAAGAGGATCGAAAATGGCTTCTAGTAAATCAAAGATAGAACGATTCATGGCGGAATATGAAAAAAGAGAAGATACACTTCTTGAAGACTATTTTGATTTCCTCCGCATTCCCAGCGTTAGTTCCGAACCCGATCACCGGAAAGACATGCTCAGGTGCGCTTCCTGGCTGAAACAGTATCCATCTGACCAAATCAGCTCACGCTATGATCCTAATATTGAGGATACCAGGCCTTTATGCTAGAGATGCATGACGATGCTCAATGAAATTTCAGGTTTTATCTCTATCTATTGGCTGATTTTTTCTTTCTCCTTCCTGGTGGCCTTAACCGGGGCCATGGCGCCCGGCCCTCTGCTGACTTACACCATTATTAAATCCGCTCAAACAACCAGACGCGGATATTTAACCGGTCTCTGGGTCGTCACCGGTCACGCCATGCTTGAAACCCTGATCATCGTATTTCTGCTTTTAGGGTTTTCGTTCGTGGTGAAGAACATCTTCTTTATGCGCGTAATCGGGGTCCTTGGCGGCCTTTTACTGGGCTACTTTGGCTTTTCCATCATCCGAGATTTATACCGGGGCCGTATTTCAACAAGCTTTTTGACTTCTACAGATGATCTAAACGAGGATTCAGATCTATCTGAAAAGACCGCTCTGAAAAATCCGGTTTTAGGCGGTTTCGTGGTCTCCATGTCCAACCCCTACTGGTGGATCTGGTGGGCGACCATCGGTTTCGCTTTTATGCTTCAGTTCGATATTTCTTTTAAGCACTGGCCCAGGCTTTTATCATTTTTTCTAGGACATGAGGCTGGAGACCTGGCCTGGTACCTGCTTGTTTCCACTCTGGCTTACTTTGGCCTGCGTTACCTGAACAAAAAAGCCTACTACGCTATCCTTGCCTGCTGCGCCGTTTTCATGATTCTGTTCGGCTTATACCTGGGGGTCTCTCCATTTTTTAAGGAGGGTGTCTAGCTGATTCACAGGATTGAAGCGGTTATCGGAACATATTCTTTCCATTTGCTTTATAAAAGGGGAACCCACACCTCCCGAAATATTATTTCGGACGATTTTCTTTGACTCTCAGCCGTAGAAGCTCCTCAAAGATGTCGCACGCTTCCCTGTATAAACCCTCTCCAACTTTTATTTCAGCGCCAAGTTCGAGGTGCTGGTCCTTGTCGGTTTCGTAGGCGGGCCAGTGTGGAAGACCTTCACCGTTGGGGTCGCCGGTCTTGGCAAAATTCGTCCAAAAGGCCATCATTTTATCCGAGAGGTTGCGGTCTGGATCGCTTTGCCTGATCACCGGGCCGATGTTTCCAAAGGCATAAAAAATCTCCGCGGCATGAAATGCGCCCAGATGCTTTAAGCTCCCCATCGGAGGCACACGCGTAAAATGATACAGATAGACCCTGGGCTGTCTTTCTGACGCGGCGCGGGCCATGGTACGGGCATTCGACACAAAGGCCGAAACCCCGATGAGCTTGTTCAGGGCCGGTTTTACATCTTCTTCTGTATTCACCGGAAATAACTTTAAAAGTTTAGAGGCATATTTTCTTCCAACAATTTTAACCATATTTTTATAAGCTTCAGGGGTTTTGATGGTTATTTGTTTAAGAAATATGGTGCCTTCATCAGCGTTTGAGCCCACCATAAAGGGAACGTTCGCCATCCTGCCTTCCAGGAACAGGAAGCCTGGATCGTCAGGCAGGGCCCAACCATCCACAATCGGGCCGAACTTAATACCCCGGCCGAACAGCCCCTGAGCCGGCTTGGCATCCTCAATAATTTTTTCAGCGCTCTTGGCGCGCATGGCGGCCAGAACGTCATCAGCCTGATCACAGCCAAGTAGCTGCGCGACCTTTTCTCCAGTAGCTTCACCGGATTTCATATTATACTTTCTCTCGCGCAGATGCCTGTTTCGACCGAATGGCCCGCCGCTCTGAGCGATAGCGCGATGAAAGAGTCCCCTGGCCAGGGGGGAGATCATGAGCCTGGTTACGGCGACCGCGCCGGCGGACTCCCCGAAGATGGTTACATTATCCGGGTCGCCGCCAAAGGCCGAGATGTTTCTCTGAACCCACTTGAGCGCGGCAATCTGATCGAGGAATCCATAATTGCCTGACACGCCCTTGTCAGACTCATGAGAAAGTAAGGGGTGAGCTAAATAACCCAGGGGACCCAGGCGGTAATTGATGGTCACAACCACCACGCCCAGACGCGCCAGCCGCCCGCCGCTATAAAACAATGCTCCTCCCGAACCGGTGGTGGAGCCGCCGCCGTGAATCCAGACCATGACCGGCCTTTTCTCATCCGTATCCTTGGCCATGGTCCAGACGTTCAGATAAAGGCAGTCTTCGCTTTGCAGCCCGGTTCGTCTGGCAAAGGCGACAGACGCAGGCTGAGGGCACCATGCACAGGGCTTTCTGGTTATCTTGACACCCCCCCAGGTTACCGGGGGCTGCGGCGGCTTCCAGCGCAGCTCGCCCACCGGCGGAGCGGCATAAGGGACGCCCTTGAAAACAAGCAGGTCCTTTTTTTCACCGGCCCTGAACCCGGAAATTAAACCAGATTCAATCCTGAGAGGATCTTCTAGAGGCCTGGCTGCGGCGCTGCTGACACCGATAATAAAAATAAGGCATGATAATAAAGCAAGTATTCTTCTCATTCATGCTCCTCCTATGATGGTTTGTCTACTCCAAACTTTTTGTGTAATTTAGTAAGTATCTGTTTTTAAAGGAATCGTGTTCAAGTATCCCTTTCCGTCGGAGCCACCCGTCGCTCACC
>JAFDHD010000017.1 GCA_019308995.1 Deltaproteobacteria bacterium
GCCAGGTAAACTGCCTTTTCTATTCGCCCTGGCGCGTCTGAGGGTTGGATGCTTTGCACTATCCTTTTGAGGTGCTTTTTATCATCTGAAAAGGGAGATCTTAAAAAGGGCTTGCTGCCAGCCTCAATAATAAGCATCCGGCTGTCTTTTGGAAGCTCATCAATGAGCTTGAGCGCTTCTTCCCTGGCTCGGTCAAACCTGATTCCTGAGGCTGTAAGGGTCTTCATGCTGGCACTCGAGTCCAGGACCAGGATCGCGTCTCCTTTTATTTGAGAGGTATATAACCATACAGGCCTGGCCAAGGCAAAAGCGGCCAGTATTACGGCTAGAATCTGGAGCAAAAGAGGCAGGTTCCTAAGAACCCTTTGAATACGAACCCCCCCTCTTTTTTCCTTCAAAACGGCGCGCCATAAGAAGAGGTTTGTGACATCAACCTGTTTCGGCTTGGGTTTCAGGCTGTGGATTAAAATGAGAATCGGGATTAGGCCCAAAACCAGCAGCGCGCTTGGATTTAACAGTTGCATCTTAAGTCCCGGTCAGCATCCGTTTCTCTAATGAAAGAGCGTTCCTGTAGTCAGATAATCCAGCAGGAAATCCTCAAAGGGGACACCCGTATCGGAAAGATAGTAGTCAATTCCGTTCTTGTAACACAGCTCCCTGATATTGTTCAAAAAACTGCTCATCTTTTGGCGATAAAGCGTGAGTAATTCCTCATTCAGGGTAATTTTTTTTGTTTCTCCAGTTTCCAATTCTCTTAAAGTCAGGTATCCGTTATAACCAGGAAACAGCTCCTCGGGATCGAGCATATGAACCACGGTTATATCGAACTTTCTATACCTAAGCGCCTCCAGACCCTTTTCAACCCCATTGGGATCTAAAAGATCGCTTAAGATAATGGCAATGCCCGGCCGCTTGCAGGTGAGAGCATATTCACTGAGACATGAGTTAAGGTCTGTTTTGCCTTCCGGTTTCAGGGAAAGCAGGTATTTGAGTATGGAGAGGTAAACTTTTTTACCTCTTTCAGGCGGCTTTGAGTCGCCAAGTGTATGGCTGAAAGCGGTCACGCCGACCCGGTCCAGGTTTGCCAGACCGATATAACTCAAAGCGGCTGCAACTTTTTTAGCGTAAATCTCTTTCGAAGGGTTACCCGCTCTCATGGAACGGCTCATGTCAAGGAGGATATGAATGTTCAGCTCCTCCTCAGAACGGAATAATTTTACAAAGAGTTTATCCAGGCGACCATACACGTTCCAATCAATGTACCGGAAATCGTCCCCGACCTGATACTTGCGGTAGTCAAGAAATTCAAGGCTAGCCCCACTCCGCCAGGACCTGTGTTCCCCCTTGCTCGGCCCTTTTATCCCTTGCTGAGCAAGTATCTTCAGCTTTTCCAGCCTTCTTAAAAAATCTTCATCTAGGAAAGATTCAACGTCTGTTTCTACTGCCATGGACCAATCCGTTAATCTGTATTTATGAGAGGGACGAGACTATCCATCCATTCACGTCACGGAGTTACTTCTTTGTAGCGCCTGTCCAGAGTAATGGCGAACAGCTAGACCCCAGGCTTTAAACACGCACTTTTTCGGGTACGCCATTTAAAATATCGTCTATGATGTCATCCTCGTTGATCCCTTCAGCCTCTCCTCTAAGATTTAGAATAATGCGATGCCTCAGAGCCGGTTTGGCCGCCGCCCTGATATCTTCAAGGGAAGCGTTATAGCGCCCCTGAAACAAGGCCCGCACTTTGCCAGCTAAAACCAGGGTTTGCACTCCCCGGGGGCTTGCGCCATAGCGAACGTATTTTTTAGTCCTTTCGATCGAGGCATGGTCATCCGGATGGCTGGCCAAAACGAGCCTGATGGCGTAATTTTTTACATGCAAGGCGATGGGTACCTGTCTGACCAGTTTTTTCATTTGAAGGATCGAGTCGGAATCAACGACCTTATTTAATTCCGGCTGGTAGTCTTCTGTTGTTTTTTCAATTATTTCTTCAAGCTGATCCGAAGTCGGGTACTCGATCTTGAGCTTGAAGAAGAAACGATCAATCTGAGCCTCTGGCAGGGGGTAAGTCCCTTCCATTTCCAGGGGGTTCTGAGTCGCCAACACGATAAAAGGCGGCTCTAAAGGGTATTCTCTACCAAAAATCGTAACCCTTTCTTCCTGCATGGCCTCAAGAAGGGCAGATTGAGTTTTAGGGGTGGCCCGGTTGATTTCGTCAGCCAGAATGACTTGGCCAAATATCGGCCCTTTAAAAAACTCGAAATAACGATTTCCCTGTTCATCCTGGTTCACGATATTCGTGCCCAGGATATCCGCGGGCATTAGATCGGGAGTGAATTGAATCCGGGAATACTTCAAGTCAAGAACCTGACTCAATGTCTTCACGATCAGGGTTTTACCCAGTCCAGGCACGCCTTCAACCAAGGCATGACCTCCACAGAGCAGGCAGACAAGGATATTTTCGATGAGTGAGGTCTGCCCGACAATTATCTTGGAAAGCTCGTCAGTGATGAGGTTAAAATTCTGTATTATTAAGTCAGCTTTTTCAATTGGTGTCGCTTTTTCCATTTTTTTCCATCCTTAACCCGATAGACAGGAAATAATTTTTTATGTATTCTCGATAATTCAAAGGGATATCTTCTTTTAGCAGGACATTTTCCAGCTCCTGTCGGTAAGATCTGATTACCTCTTCCTCTCTTAATTTTGCCTTGGCGATTGTCGGAAGGGAGCGGACATGAATATTATATCGTTCTCCCGGGCCTTCAACGCCCTTATCTTTAAGCGCCGGGCTTTTTGAGCTTTTGATTTCGTAAGGAGTTTTCTTTTCACCGTCGGCCTTGCCTCGGCCGGCGGTAAAGGTCTCTTCCTCATCTAGCGCTGGTCTATCTTTTTCGGGTTTCATATCATCAGGCCGGTCTTTGCCTGAAGAGATTGAAGTTACTTTCTTGCGTTCTTCTCCACCAACCTCAGATGCGGCCAGAGCCTGCTCTGATGAAGTATCTTGATTTGTAGTTTTCTCGGAAACTTGAGCCACAAAGACGTCCTTTTTGGCTTCAGACGATGATTGGCCTTTGTCAGGTATGGCTGACATCACCTCATTCATAGTCTCGTCAAGAAACTGTTCGAGCTTCTGGGTGCGATCCAGATTTGAAAGCTCCTGAGACAGGGAAGCTGGGACCCCCTGTTCAAATGCCTGTTTGATCTGCTTTTTTAACTCTTTAACTTGATTTGGCGCTACCTTGTCCTCCCCAAGGTTTTTAAACCCCGGTGTACCGGAGATGTCTCCCAAGCTGAGTTCGGCTTCGAGCTGGCGGGCAAGCCGGATCTTCTCGGCCCCAGCCTCTTTAATCAGCTCATTGAGGGACTCAAGCAGCCTTCTTTTGGTCATCCTCTGGGCCTTAAGCTCCCTGGCAAGCTCTTCCATCCGTTGGTAGATATCCTCTCTAGACCTTTTCTTTTCCTTCCTGGCCGCTCGCTTTTCCAGCTTTGAATATTTCTCCAATTTCAGGCCGATCTGTTTGAGCTTTTCTTGACCGGCCAGGTCTGGCGGTGAAGATGTTGGACTGAAGTCAACAAGAAGGAGAGCAATTATCACCGCGATGAAAAACGGAATTAATATATGAATCCGGGAAAATTTCCTGGGGAATATAGGGTCCGGTTTGATCAATTCAATAAAGGAACTCGCCTGCTCAATCAACAGGTCCACAAAAATGGATTTGCGCCCAAGCTGGTGGCATTCATAGGCCGTGCTCAATCTATCTTTCAACCCAAATCGAGCGTCAATCTCGATCAGCTCGTGCATGAAGCTTTTTCTTGTTCTAATTACAAAGAGCAGTGAAAAGGCAAAAGAGAATAAAACAAGAAGCGCATAGATTGAATTTCCATACCACTGCAGTAATCCGAACCTTTGCACAGCGAGGGAAAAAGCGGTGAGGAGCAAAGAAAGCATAAGGGTCGTCAGGACGAGGCGTTTAACTTCCCTTTTGATCAT
Organism: Deltaproteobacteria bacterium; assembly: GCA_019308995.1. NCBI lineage: Bacteria > Pseudomonadati > Myxococcota > Myxococcia > Deltaproteobacteria bacterium. Next base: position 3,992 of record JAFDHD010000017.1, read on the forward strand.
CCGCCTTTGAAGCTTGGAAATATGATTTATAAATTGGTGATTCGTTTTAGTGTTCATTTCCTTTTTGCCTTGTTATGCCTGATCATAACCTGATTTGCCAGTGTCAGGAGCAGGATAACACATGTGACGATCATCATGTAATACCCATAAGCGTTGATTGAAGATCGAGGTAAAAGCTCTTGACCCTGATAAAAGGCATAAATAAGGAAGACGGGATTAATGAAAGAGGCAAAAACCGCAGTAACGAAAAGGAAAAAAATCAAGAACCCCCGGCTTAAGAGATAGCCAAGAAAACTCCATTTTCCGAAAACAAGATACATCAGGAACGCAAACAGGCGGCACAGGAGTGAAGCGGTAAAAAGAACGGTTAGAACCTTAAAGAACACGGACATGGATATTCCTGAAACAGCAGCGGAAACAATCAGGAGCGGGAGCACAATCAGCAGTAAGAATATGGAATGGAGTATGAAGGCGGCCAGTCCATAAGAAAAGAAATTATGTTCCTCCTCGAGGGTGATTACTCCTTCATAACCCAGCCTGGAAAAATAATCTTTTGCGAACATCTCACCGCGCCCGCAGCGAAGACCCAGGTACGAGTTAATAAGGAGCGCGGCCACAAAGACTCCCAAGAAATTCAGCGGAATCTTATGCCCTTGAAAATAAGTGAAGAGATCTTTGGTGGGCCAGAAGATGAGCAGTATCAAGCCAAGGATCCAGATGCTGTTGAAGCTCACTGATAACATCAGCGGCGAAAAGAACGGGGCCAGAGATTTTTCAGTGTCGTTTGTCAGGTAATCAAACTTCATCGTGAATCCTTGTTAACTCTTCCCTGTTGATCATGGTCTTGCTTCCCCTGTTCTTTGAGGAATATGACTGCACATTCTGATTGTGGCAGACAATTCCGACCCTGAAAAAGCCTCGGGCGCAAGCCCTATCTTGATCTCTTGTTTATCAGTGCCTACCGGGATTTCCCACTCTAAAAGCGCCATGTTTCGATTGATGGCACGTCGTGCCTCCATGAGATGAATCGGTATTACGTCAGAGTTGATCCAGCCGGATAAATGAAGGATATCAGGTCTTGAGCCATATCGAGCATGGATCGAAAACAGAAGATCCTGCATGAGATTTTTCTGCATCTTTTCAAAAAATGTGCTGGGATTATTGGGGACAATAATTGCGGTTATGGATTCTGCTGCCTTGGGTACAAATAAGCCTTTCCGTTCCAAACTCGATCTGGTGAGCTTCTTAGTGTATTTCTTATCAGGAGCAATGTCGCCGAAAAAGAAGAAGCGGCCGTCAAAATAAATCTGGCAATCAGTAATCAGGTGAGGGGTCATGTTTTCAACCTGGATGGTAAGGCCCTGTTCATCCTTAAACACCTCCCCGCGGATGGGGAAGTTCATCATGGTGTTAATTTTAAACAAACGATGAGACCATCTGTTTAGAGAAATCAGAACCGTCTGCCGCGCATTACTTTCATGTAAGGTTAAGCTGCGCACTGTTTCACTTTCATCCAATTTCGGTAAGATGGCGGTGACAGGATAAGGTTTTGAACCCAGACTTAACCGGTAATCTCCTTTTTGCAAGGAATACAGTCCTACAATCAATTTGCCTGAGGTGATTCCTTTTTGTTCCGCTACTTTCAAATGAAGAAAGCTATTATAAGAGAGGTCCTTGCGTGCAGTTTGATAAAAAAACAGCCAGTAACCTGCCAAAGAAAATATAACTATAATTGCTATAAGATAGCTGAGGTATTTCCGTCTTAAGGCCACTTTTTTTTCAATGCCGTGAAAAAGCACCTGAACGAAAATAATGTAAAGCGCCAGCAAGGAAATAGCCCACAGAAAGCCTGGAAAATGAATCGGTATGCCTGAGATCATGGATGACAGAATCTGTCGTTCCTGAAGATCGAACTCAAAATGATGGTTCGCAGGCTTCAAAGTCAGTATCTTGTTCCAAAAAGAGTGCCTCCCTGTCCAGTCGGCAAATGGAGGTCTCTGGTAATCAAAGGCTAAAAAAATAATTTTCCCGAGCCCAATTTCCTTCTGAATGATCACCGGAATATCATCCTTGATGGACAGCGCCTCTGCGGCCTCAATGTTTACCTTTGCGATTAAAAATGGCTCAGGGCTGGTAAGTATTTGACCACAAAATTCTTCTAGAGAATCAAGCTCAAAAATACGCTCAAATCCCAATATATTCAAGGGCAGAAGGCGCCTTGTCCTTGCTTCGAGAAATGCGCCGTAGTTAAGGCCGCTGGCAGTAACAACGTAGCCGCCTTTTCTAATCCATTCGGTTAAAGCGGTAAATTGTCTCTCCCTTAGATTCTTCCACGCGCTGGCATGCAGAACCATCATCTCCACCCCGTCATACCCATACCAGGTTTCCGGGAGGAACTTTACGCGAGAGACAATGGGCTGGACTGTATTGGGCAGCTTGGATAAAAAGTCCGGGGCAATTTTATTGCCTAATACCAGTACCAGGCCCCTGGTAGTGTACCGGGACCTGAGATTTATTGATGTAGACAGAATATCTTTCTGAGTGCTTTTAAACCTGATAAGCAGAGGATGGGTAAAGGAATCAATGAGGATGGTGAAGGAGTATAATTTCTTTGAACTTGTGGGAAGCTCAACATCCATGGAATAGACAGTATCATGAACGTCCCGATGGTACTCGCTTCCAGATGTCACCACCACTTCTAAAGTGCCATTAATCGTCCGGCCGCTGTTTTCAAGAATTATATTCAAAGGGGTCCATTTGTTTAGCGGAACGAGACCGTTGAACCCAAGGAAATACTCCATGTGAATCGAGGCCGATAACGCCGACAGAGGCTGAAGCAGAATAATCAGGAAGAGAAGGGCGCAGGGGAATTTAAATAAATTGTTAAATATTCTATATTTGAACATTTTTTTCTATGTGCCAGGATGATACTAAAGCCGGGCTTCATTGTCACCCGGCCTAATCTCACACTATAGGATATCCCTGATAACTAAAATCGTCAATGGTCATTTACTCTTCCAAAGTAAAAGGCGTACCCTTTGGTGTTCATTCTTCAGAAATAAAGACTGAGCCGGCCCATGGAAGCTTGGCCCGGACAGGTTCAAGCCCGGAATCATTTATAATTAGGAAATCCTGAGGTTTCCTGCTGAAGCAAACAAGGAGACAAGGTTACAATAACTTATAAAGGAACAAGGCTTTAAATCTCAGTCTAACGAAGTCAAGGTATGGATGAACCGAGGTTTAGGTAAAATATGTCTGGAATTCTTTTTAATTTGGCGTTAGAATCCTGTCTCACATCCAATCAAACGGCCGGAGGCCTGTTCGTGGAGGTTGTTAGAAAAAATGGAAATTGAAGTTAATCTTCTCCCGTCTGAATCACGCAAAGAAAAGCCAGGAAGCGATGATGAACTGAGTTTTGGAGATACCTTCAGTGATCATATGCTGATGGTGGATTACAAGGAAGGCCAGGGCTGGCACAATGCCCGCATCGTGCCTTATGAGGATCTTCGACTTGACCCGGCGGCGATGTCCATTCATTACGCCCAGTCCCTCTTCGAAGGCCTTAAGTGCTATCGGAGAAAGGACGGCGGCCTCCAGCTCTTCAGGCCACGGGATAATTTCAAGCGCTTAAACCAGTCTGCCTCCCGGTTGTGCATGCCTGAGTTAGATGTCGAGTTCGGCCTTTCATCACTTAAGGAGCTGATTCGGGTTGAGCAGGACTGGGTGCCCCGAAGCCGCGGCGCGTCACTCTATCTAAGGCCGACCATGCTGGCCACCGAACCGCACCTCGGCGTTAGACCGGCCAGGGAATACCTCTACTTTGTCATTGTCGGGCCGGTTGGGGCCTATTACAAGGAAGGATTTAATCCGGTCAGGATCTTTGTCTCTGAGAAATATGTACGGGCGGTCCGCGGAGGCGTGGGCGATATCAAGGCCTCGGGCAACTACGCGGCCAGCCTCTATGCCGCTAAAGAGGCACAGGAGAAAGGCTTTACCCAGATACTCTGGCTCGACGCCGTGGAGCGTAAGTATGTTGAAGAAGTGGGGACCTCGAACATGTTCTTCCTGATAGAGGACGAACTAATCACTCCACCCTTAACCGGGAGCATCCTGTCAGGCATTACCCGCCTGACCGTCCTGGATCTGGCCCGGGAATGGGGCGCATACAATGTAGTGGAGCGGCAAGTCAGCATAGATGAGGTTATGGCCAAGGCAAAGGACGGGCGTTTGAAAGAAGCGTTTGCCTCAGGCACAGCCGTGGTCATCTCGCCGGTGAGCGAGGTTTTTTATAAAGGTGAGATGGTCCAGATTGGTAACGGCCAGACCGGCCCGCTAGCTCGTAAACTCTTCGATGAAATCACGGCTATTCAATACGGTGGTAAGCAAGATACCCACGGCTGGATCGAAGAAATCTGATGATGAATCAGGGGGAGTCTTTGATAAGAACTCCCCATATTTCTCTACATTATACCCCTAAAAATTTGCGAATAAACCTCAATCAAAGGGTGATAGATATAACCTTTTCCAGTAAGATCAGCTCGTCTTCATCCTTGACCATATCTCCATAATCAGGATTTAGGGAGCGCAAGATAATCTGATCATTACGAAAAAGGACCATCTTCACCCAGGCGTTATAATCCTGGTCCTTGAAAATGACATAATCACCGTGCCTCACTTCCTCCCGGCTCTCAGGTTTGACAAAAAGAGTGGCGCCATCTTTGAGGTAAGGGAACATGGAGTCTCCCCGAACCCGGACGGCATAAATCTTCTCGGCCAGCTTCGGGTCAATTCCAGGAGGCAGCTCCACCTTCTCCAATCCGTCTCCAGCTTCAAAACCCCCATCAGTCCACTGAAAAGGTTCGCCGGCACTGACATGAGAAATGACAGGGACAGTATAACGATAAGGCAGGGGACCCAGTAATAGATCAGAAGGGCTGGAAAGCGCTTCAGTCCAGAATTCATGGACTCGTTCCTCGATTTCCTTGACCAGGTTGCAATAAGGTTCTTTCTGGATCTGTTCAGGGTCGGCAATGATGATTTTAAGGCCGCGTTTAATGGCTTCCTCAACCTGAGCCGCCACCACGCTAGGGTGCAGCACCTCGTCAACCGGTCCGTTAATTTCACCCCGGGCTCTGGCTTGCGAGTAAGCCTTGAAAGCCTTTTCATAGAGGTTGATGACCTCATCGTCCTCGCTATTTCGCTCCTTGAGTGCCACCAGGAGGAAAAAGAAGGGGTCAAGTCCCAGGGCCACAGCCATTTTAAGCACGACCGAGTCTTTGGGGATTTTGCCAAAGTTTTCCATGTCTGCGACATAAGTTCCAGTCACACCGGCCAGATGTCCGAGCTTTTTTTGCGAGAGGCTAAGCTCCATTCGTTTTCTTTTCACCACTTCTCCAAAGGTCTCAGTCATTGGTGTCCTCTTGTTTTCATTTTTTAGTTATATTTTATACAACAAACAGCTATTTGCAAGGAAAAAAGGAATTATATGAAAAAAAAGGTTGACTACAACAATTGTTGTATCTTATATTTATAAAGGGAGGTTTGGATAGGAAAGGGTTAAAGTGAGGAAATAGGGCCGCGACCATTCTAAGAAGTTAATTATACTTATTAAATGGAATTCTTAGCAGAATATCACCTGGACTCTCTGGGCTCTTCAGACGGCCCGGTTCTAATTTTTATCAGTCCTGACAACAACAAGTTGTTTGAAAAAAACCAGCATAGCTGCTTGTTTTTATAAATAAGGACCTGGATGCAAACGAAACAGGGCGTATGTCATTTTGTTTATTTCAAATTAAGCAATTAATTGTTTGTTTTTAATGGTTCCCTGGTAAACGCATCTAGAAAGATAAACAGGTCGTCAGCTTGCTGTTAACTGATTGAATTCTTAATAATATTACTCATCTCAAGACATGAGCGAAATGAAGTTAGGAGACTAGCCATGCTGCTTTTTAAAGGTCCATTTCGGGTAAATTCACTTTCCGCTTTTCTTAAGTGCCCTCGCGCCTTTTATTTCAAGCACGTTATGGGTCTTGGCCAGGACCGAATTAATCTGAATTTGCTGGCCGGTCATGCGGCGCGGGCAGCCGTTAACCGCGCTCACCGTGAAAAGAACTGGGACGAGGATGAAATTTATGAGATTTTTTTAGGTGTCTTTGAAAAGGAGAAGGCCGGTCAAAAGGCCGAAATCCATGGCGCGGTGGACCTGGATGAGTACCGTGTCATGTTAAGGGCTTATGCCTGCCAGCCTTATAATCGTGAAGCCAGGGTCCTGGCATTGGATTCCAGGTTTTATTTTGAGATCAAACCAGCGCGCACAACTTATCATTTTGAAGGAAGGATTGACCAGCTTCTTCAGGTTGAAACCGATCTGCTGAGAGCTGAATTTCCCGATGTTTTCAAGTCTGTAAAGAAGTCCTCCATCATCCTTCACCGGTGTATTAAATTCGGCCAGCGCAGACAGACCAGTCCCTTTGAACTGGCTCTGAATATCCAGCTCGACATCCTTGCTCTGGCCTTAAAAACCGGGATCTTTAATTATCCTTTAGGCGCCATTGATCGCAGGTCTTATCAGACACCGTATTTCTGGAATATTATCCCTGATTTTCATGCAGTTTATTTCCTCAGAGATCATATCCCCTACAAGGATGACGGCGGCAGTTACCTGAAAGATGAATCGGGAAACTTCATACCCTGCGATCTTGTTTCAGAGCCCTGCCTTTTAGGCAAGAAGCAGCAGCCCTGTAAAGGCAAGCGAACTTACTGCACCAAACAGCCTCGAGGTCCGGGCATGTTTTTCACTACCCGCTCCGAGACCAGAACGCACACCATCCCCAGGGAACTCATGTCGGTCTGCGCGGCCATTCGCATGGGCCATTATCCGCGCCAACCCGGAGAACTCTGCTCTAACTACTGTGAATTTCGCTTTACCTGCGAAACAGAAGTCCGTTCGGATGTTGAGGCGGCTTGAAAGACCGGCAGGGGCCGGACTTATTCCTGAGGTGAAATTTTGGGCGGTGTCCCTTTATTGGGGTGACATTTTATAACCCCTTGAATTTGAAGGTAAAATTGTCAAGGGAGAAAACGCCATAACTTATTGTAAAAATTAAGAAATTCAAATTTATCAACCAATTAAAGAAGCACCACCAAATTTTGAACTTTAAAAAAAACTGTAATTAATTGAGTAAGTTATATAGGTATTCCACTTAAATACTTTACAGGGCCAAAATTCGGTTCATGAAAAACGTCTTTGTTTTACCCGAAGGTTTTTTCGCTCAAGGAAAAGCCTGGCCGGACTTTAAAATAATTTGAAGATGAAGACCCAGAGAGAAATTTTTAGACAAAGATAAATCTGGAACTTTCAGGGCCTGGGGATGGAGAAACGAAAACCTTACTAGCCCGCAAAGGAGAACATCTATGGTAGTCATTAATGTTGAAGTGGCGCGGGGATGGAAGGCGATCGCACGAATGATCGGAGGATCAGTTTCCACGGCGCAGCGTCTTTACCGAAGGCAGGGGCTGCCAGTGGTCTATGAAGGTCAGTCGCCTACCATGGATACCAAGAGTTATTTGGAGTGGCGCGAAAATTTGGGCAGACATAAAGTTAAGAATTTGGATTGAAGGTGGTTCTCGTATTTAACCAGGGTCCTCAAGTCACCGGCCCTGATTTATTAATCCCAGCAGATGTTTCCTACTTTTTCAACCAGACCCGGGTCAGGTCCATGGCTTTTGTCGGATAGTTTTCCCACCAGTCCATAACCTGGACTTTCATGACCTGCAAGGTGGGCATAGAGAAGAGAAAGCCGGAGGCGGCATCCTTGGCAATGATCCTCTGGCAGAGCTTAAAATACTTTTTCTTTTCTTCTTCGTTTAAGGCCTTGAGGGCCTTGGTAAGCGTTTGTCTGAACCTCTCTGAGTCATATTGAATGTAAGATGCTGGATCGGCATACAGGTCAATGTCCCATGCTTTGGTGTGACTGTTCACTGCCAGTTGAAAGTTTTTCCTTTCAAAGACCTCCCGGTTCCATTCTTCCCAGTCAAGGACTTCCAGCTTAACGCTGATTCCGATGCGTCCCAGCATTCTGGCCAGCACCAGGCCGGTGCGTTGAAGATACATATAAGGCGCAGGGAGCTTCATGACCGCCTCAAACCCATTGATGTATCCAGCTTCTTCAAGGAGCTTCCTGGCCTTTTCCGGGTTATAGGGGTAAAGGTCGGTCAGGTCCACATAATACGGCGTTACCGGCGACCAGTGAGACCCGATGGGCGCGCCGAAGCCGAACATGGCCTTGTTTATGAGCTCTTCCCGGTTAATGGCCATGGTCACGGCCTGACGGATCTTGAGATCGTTAAAAGGTGCAGCTTTGTTATTGATGGCAAGAATCACCTCGCCCGTGCTCAGCCCGGAAAGGACCTTGAATCGCCCATCTTGAGCCAGGGTCAGAGCGGATTTTGGTGAAGCCGAGTACCCCATGACGACATCAATCTGGCCGGCCTTGAGGGCAGCCAGGCGGGTCTTTGGGTCTGAAATGAACTTGAAGGTAACCTTATCCAGGTAAGGCAGGGCTTGGTTCCGGTATCCTTTGAATCGGATCAGCTCGAGCCGTTCGCCTCGAACCCATTGAGCGAACTTAAACGGCCCGGTGCCGACAGGGTATGTAATGGCAGGGCCATAACCCTTCATGGGCAGCATGAGTGCTTCCCCTTCACTTAAGCGCGCCAGAAAAAGAGAATCCGGCTCCTTGAGGGTTATGACCAGGGTGTTTGGGTCAGGGGTCTCGATCCGGGCAATACCCATCAGGTGTCCGTTATTTCCTCTGGATATGATCCGCTGAAGATTCCAGGCAGCCACCTTGGAAGTGAAGCGTTCACGGTTATGATATCTGGTTTTTTTACTCAGAAGGAAGGTGTAAATACGGCCATCCATGGAAATCGTCCAGCTTTCAGCCAGACCGGGTGCCAGGTTACCATTCCTGTTCACCCTGGCCAGGCCTTCGAAGATGTTGGCGCAGACGATTTTATGGGTAGCGGTAGAAAGGTTTATGGTCGGGTCCAGGCCGTGCGGCTCATTTGGCAGTGAAACCACCAGATGCCCTCCTTTAATCGGGGCAGGGCGTAGAGACCGGGTTACGTCAGCCTCGGCCTGAGAGATAGCTGGCGCGGCTGTCCACGTCAGGAAACAAAATAGAATGAAAAACTTAATCTGAAGCCTGCCTCTCATATTCTCCTCTGTCCTTCTCTGATCCCGAGGTCCGGCCAATATATCTCAGATCGGTCTTATAATCCAGACAGGTATCCTCTCCAGGTTAATCAGGCAGGGTCTGATCAAATGAGGCTGGTTAAAATACTGTTTTCCCTGACGTGTTTTAAAAGGAAGTATGAAAGCGCACAGGGGTCTCCTCTGCCTTAGCAAAGGCTCCCTTTGCAGATTATTCTGTTTGAGTCAGCTACCTGGCCATCCACCTTTTTCTCATGAATCGAGCTTTACTGAAGGCGCTTATTTTTTTAAGCTGTTCCTCGGTAAATATCTCTTTGGCCTCTTGTATGGTCTTCAAACTCTCAATAAAAAATACAGCGCGGTTAGCCGCTCTTTTTTTGATGTTTTCTTCTAGGGCTAAATAATCAAAGGGTTCATTATCCAGCAGCTTTTTCATTTCGAGCAAAAGCTTTTGGTTTTTCTCTTTCAAGACCAGTAATTTTTCTTCCAGAGAAAAGGAGATTTCTTTGAGTCTGGCCAGTTGTTCGTCAGTCAGGTTCAGATTTTCCTTGTGTCTTTTAAGGACGAAATAAGACCTGACCGGTGACATCCACTGCATGCCCCATTTGGCCCGGTGCATGGGCCTTTGGGGCGCCTGGGCATGGGCAAAGGCAGTGCCGAGAAAAACCAGGATGATGCAAAGGACCAAGGCATAGGTAATGTTTCTCTTCATTTTTATCCTCCTTGGTTAATTTATTTTTAAGGAGAAATGGGTCACCTGAATTACATAAAACCAAAGAAATAGATATCACATCAATCTCGTTCATGCCAGTCCTTATTTCTCCAGGGGCCTTAATTTCGGAAGCCCTCGCTTTTTTTTATTGCAATTCTTGTTAATTATGTCTTAATAACAAAATCGAATCTAAAGAAACACAATGACAGAGGTAGCAGCCTCTATTTATAAGGAGAGGCTTTGTCGCAGATCAAGCATAATAGCTTGCCAACATTTTGGTGGAAATAGCTACTTACCCTTAAAGGGTTGCAACCGTTATCTTAAGGATAAACACAATTAAAAAGTGAGGCAGGTCATGAGCAGAAAATTTTATCAAAAGGTGGGGTTACTGGTACTGGTGCTGGTCTTTGGCCTTTGTTCAACCGCCTGGGCCGCTGATTATTATGTCAAGACGTCGGCAAACGGCGGAAGCGATGCCAACAGCGGCCTGGATTGGGCCAATGCCAAGGCGACTATCGGCGCTGCATTGGCTCTGGCTGACGGCAGTGACGCAATTTATGTCGCCGCGGGGACATACGCGGGACCCATTACATTTCCTGAGGCCAATGGTATTCAACTGCTAGGCGGATATTCGGCCGCCGGTGGTGGAACGGCGGATCCCTGGACAAACACAACCGTTATTCAGGGGGGAGGGCCGGTTGTTTCGATACCCGGTATATTTACGGAAACCGAGCGATCCTATGTTGGCCTGGTTATCGACGGTTTTACCATCAAAAACGGCTCCGTGAGTAGTGGCTATACGGCTGGTATCCGGAGTTACTCCGCCGGTCTGACCATCAAGCGGTGTATTATTGAAAACAACATCGGAACCGGTTCGGCATATGTTGGGGGGATATACGTGCTGTCTCCGTATCATGACAGTTCGTCGGTGATTTTCCAACTTCAGGAAAGTATCATTCGGAACAACACCGGGCTTTATAGCGGCGGACTCTTTTTCGACAGTAGCGGTTATCCTCAGTTCCAAATGACCAATTGTCTGATTTACGGTAACAGTGCCACCGATACCTCGGCAAATTATGCAGTTGGCGGCGTTGCTATCGGGGGTGGCGCTCAAACCATAGCCACGAGCAGCATTATCAATTGCACCTTTGCCGACAATACATCGGCGCACCCAAGCGCTGCCGTTGGCGGCATTGCCATCAATACAGAGAGTTTTACGAGCCCCGTTAACATAATAAACAGTATCGTGTGGCATTCGTCTCTGGATGATGTTTATGCGTATGGCGGATCGGCACATTCCATCAGCTACAGCGATATTTACGACAACGATTCGGGTACCGGGGTCATCCACACCAACCCGGCGTTTGCCGGGGGCGGCGATTATCATCTGACCGCCAGTTCCGGCGGCTGTATTGACGGCGGCACATCCAGCGGCGCACCGAGTATCGATCTGGAAGGCACATCAAGGCCCCAGGGCGAGGGATATGATATAGGGGCATACGAGTATTATGGAAGCGCGCCATCAATTGATACAGAGGATATGTTTATATCGCCAACGACCTTCAGATTTCCCTGCCCTGGTGACATCATTATAACTGATGGTGATCCGCCGACCATTACGGCCGCCAATGACATTCGCCTCACAATCCCGGCCAATCTCAGTACTATCTGGGGCATAAGCAGTTGGTCTATTGATGAAGATTTTAGTACTGCTGAGGGCAAGATTGACACTAATTTTGGGAACGCCACCCTGGAAGATGGTGGTCGAACCCTTGTTATAGATGTTACGACTGACTTTGCCGCCGGTGATAAATTGAAATTTAGTTACATCTGCCGCACGGAAACAGCGGCCGAAGCCGTTTCAGGAGAGACGGGTCACCTAGGTTTAAGTGTAGATGGAGATTTGACCCCTGAGGCTGAGGATACCTATACCTGGACCGTGGCGGTTATAGGGTTGTCCTCTCAGGCTAATCAGACCTTTCAGGTCGGAGATCCGTCCACAGAAATGAGCCCCATGACCATCACCGAAGATGCTAACAATACAACAATCCAGGTGGGCATCCAGGCCATAGACATCCAAATTCCATCCATGCTCAAAATGACCTGGGATACCTCCGTGACCACAGCCACCATTACAGGTCCGGCCAGCGCAAAGGTCAGCACGACCGTTACTTACAATGCTGGTGCGGATGTGGCCTATCTCTCAGTCACAGAAAATTTTGCGCCTGGTGATTCTATCACCGTCTCTGGTTTAAGATTTACCAACTTTACCGAGGCCTCATCTGCCAAAAGCTTAACCGCGGAAACAAATTGGTTCTGCTATGGCTCTGATGACAAAACCAAAGAAATCCTTGCTGGAGCACAGTATACGCTGACGGTCAACACCGAGGGCCAAGGCAGCGTCACGCTTGAGCCTCCTGGTGGCGCCTATGATGATGCTACCGAGGTACAGTTGACCGCCGTGCCTGACACAGGCTGGTCCTTCACCGGCTGGAGCGGTGATCTTTCCGGCTCAACCAATCCCAAAACCATTACCATGGATTCCAATAAAACTGTCACGGCCACCTTTAGTGAGGTTCCGCCGACTCAGTATGACCTGACCATGAACATTAGCGGTTGTGGCAGTGTCACGCTTGATCCTCCTGGCGGCGTTTATGATGCGGGAACAGAGGTATTTCTGAGAGCCACGCCCGACACTGGCTGGGTTTTCAGCCATTGGAGCGGCAGTCTGACAGGGTCTGCCGATGATATAAACTGCCTCATGAACGCTGACCGTAATATCACGGCCAATTTTATTGAGCTGTCGTCCGAGTCTGATTCCGTTAGTGTGACTCTACCGGCGGGAGCGACTACAGCCCATTATCGAATTTTATCCATTCCTCTGATGACCGAGGCTCGCAATCCAGTGGACCTGCTCGGCCCGCAGATCGGAATCTACGATACGACCCTGATGCGTATCGCTCACTGGGATCATCATCCCGCGCCGGCGCATTTCGGGGAGTTCAACGATTGGGATGAGACCGACAACGTTAAACCTGGGGATGCGGCCTGGTTCTTGTTCCGCTATGGTAAGACACTGACCTTTGAAGGGACCAAGACGCCGACGGCTACAGGTCCTGGTGACCAGCAAGGCTACTTTGTTGACATCTACAATGGCTGGAGCCAGATTGGCAACCCCTTTAATTTTGCCATTGACGTGGACTCGATCATTGTTATTGATAGTCCGACCGGGGGCGAGGAGCTCCTGGTCAACGCAGCCAATGAAATCACCCAGCAGGTCTTTTGGGTCTGGGTAAATGGCGACTATGAACCGGCCGTGACACTGCCAGCAGGCACAGGCGGCTGGGTAAAAAAGCTGACTTCGGGCAGCGGTTCTCTCTTTTTCCCGGCCGTCCCGAGCACGCGTTCCACAAGGCATCGAGTGGTGGTGACGCGAGATGACCTGGAAAAACCGCCTGCCCCTCCCATGCCTCCGCGTTCTCAGCCTGCGGCCGAACAAGGAGGAGGCAGCGGCGGCTGCTTTATCCAGAGCCTCGAATACTGAGCTGTGGGGAATTTTTAAGTTAGAATCTCTTCGGCTTTAAACCGAATGCTTGTTTTTCCTGGGTTGCTTTGGGGTGAACATCTGGCAGGGCAGATCGGACGCCCGGACCACAATGCGCCAGGGAATGTCCCTTGATCTGAAATTCAAAGCCTGGCACGCGTAAGGCCAGTTGTGATCCCATGTAACCTTAAAGTAGCGGCATTTAAAGCAGTTGGGCCTGACCACCATGTCTCTCCTCAAGGTTCTTAAGCCTAACAGCTAGACCTGCATGAGGCAAGAGTAAAAAGCTTCCTCACGAAGCTGGGCAGGGTTGAATCAGAATTTTCAAGGCTGAAATCTCGCGATCAGATCGCTGATAAAAAATGAAAGACACAGCCTCATGACCGCGTGACCGCTGCAATTTTTTTCTTGATTCGTAAGCGTTCTCTATGATAGCTTTATTTATATAGCTAGAAATTTTATTAATTTGTTAGGGCGAATAGGAAGCGACTCGTCCGGCGCGGCAGGCGCCAAGTGAGAGCTCAAATAAAAATTTCTGAGGCAAGCCATTAAATGTAAAGCAAAAAGCAAGCTGGCTTTGGCTCCTCGGTTCACAATCTGGCCGCCCGTGTTCCAACACTAGCTGTACCTGGTCAATGGCGGTGGCCGTTTTAATCATTGCACGGGATTGACTTTTCATTGTTTAATAAGTACTATTGGATTTTATACAAGGGTGGGATGACAATATGAAAGCAAAAAGCGCTATTATCTGGATTGCCTTACTTCTTATTATCTTCCTCCTCGTGCCTTCCATCTCTGAGGCCAAGAAAAAAAGGGTCGGGGCTGTAACCGTGGTCAAAGGCAAGGCTGTCATTACTCATAAGTACAGCTGGAGAAAAACGCGGGTTAAACTTGGCACACCGGTTTATCTAAATGACCGTATCAGGACGGATAAGAACGCCAAGGTCAGGATTGTCTTTATTGACCAGAGTATCATTAGCATCGGCTCTAAAAGCGCTTTGATCATCAATGAATACGTCTTCCAGCCCAAAAAGAAGAAACGATCCTCACGTCTCCGCCTGCTCTGGGGCAAGGCCAAATGTTATGTCAATGATTTCGTGGGATACCGGGACCGGAAGTTTAATGTAGCCACCAGTACCACTATCGTGGGAGTCAGGGGGACCGTCTTCCTGGTCTGGATTATAGACGGCGAGATCACCCGCGTGGCCTCATTTGAGAACGAAATCGAGGTCCGTAACCGCTTCTCACCCGAAGACTATATCGTTGTTCCGCCTAATTTCGTTACCGATGTCATCGGAAGAAACCCACCCACCAAACCGCTTCTGCTCACAGAGGAGCAACTGAAAGAGCTGCAGGAAGGCCTGCTCGCTCAAGATCAGCAGACGACCACGACCACCCTTGGCACTACAACTGGAGAGACGACAACTGAGGAGACCACGACCGAGGAAACGACCACGGTCGCTACAACAACCGAACCTACCACTACGACTTTTCTACCAACTACGACCACAACCACTACTACGAGCACCACGAGCACGACTACCAGCACCACGAGCACAACCACGACCACAATTCAGACAATGCTGCCTGAGTGGCCGTCCGTACCCACCACCACTGTTCCAACGGAGCTGCCTGGCGCCCCTGGTCCGCCATCCGGCGGCTAAATCTCTGGTGATCGTTTAAGGGGAATCCCTTTGAAATAAGGGATTCCCTTTAAAGCGCGTCCTACCTACCTGCCGCCATTAGCTCAATTTTTCAGCCAGGAGTCGAACCAGGGCCTGAACTTTAAGGTACAGATTCAACTGGTCCCTGACCAGTTTGATCGGTTCTGTACTGTCAAGGCCGGCCAGCCTCAAGACATAATAAGTCGCCATGGGTTTGAGTAATTCTTCATTGAACCCCAATTCCTTGATTTTTTCGGAGACCTGGCTGAGTTTCTGGACGTCCTGTTGGAGTTCACTGGGCAGGGCGTTGCCTTCGAGTTTGCTGAGAATCATTCTCGCAGTGTTCACGGCGCGGGATGACAGGAGATCAAACTGGGAAAAAGGTTCTTTCTGAGGTGGTGGTGGGAGTTTACCGGCTGGAGCTTTCATCTCCGGACCCGGGTCGAGCGCTGAGAGCCAGACCTGGCGGTACGCGGAAATGATCCCGGCCTTTGGGTCTGGAGTTATGAGTTTCCAATCAAGCCAGCCGTCATTCGAAATAAAAGCCTGGCGGAATCTGGCCCTGGAACCGGCAGGCCGGTGAAGAGGCTCGCCCATGACGTGCTTCATGCCAGCTAAAACATCTTCCGGGGTGATGACTTCCCGGCAGCGAAGGTGGGAGCAGGCGGTCGGATTTTCACAGGGAGCACAGTCGAGGCCAGCCTCAATGACCAGGTGCCCTGTTCCGTAAGGCCCGGTGGCTCTGAACTGGGCCTTGCCCAGAAAGATGCTTACACAAGGCACTCCCAGGGCGGCGGCGAGGTGAATGGGTCCGGTATCGTTGCTGGCCAGGGCCTGACAATGTTCGAGCAGACCGGCGAGCATCCCCAGATCGGTTCGGCCTGCAGCCACGATAGTCTTTGGCCCGATGGATTGAGCGACGCGGGTAACCTGCCGCAGTTCCGCCTTTGATCCGGTCAGCAGGATGCGAAAGCCTTCTTCCTGAAGAGACCGTCCCACACGGATAAAACCTTCTTCCGGCCAGCGCCGGTAGTCAAGACCCGCGCCAACGTGGAGGGCTACGATCCTGTCGTCAGGGCTGACGCCCCCGGTGGAGAGAAACTGACGGGCAGAAAGGAGTTCTTCATTGGTGAGATGAAAATAAAGACCTGGCTTAAGCGGCCTCACGCCGACAGCCAGGCAATGGGCGTCAGCCAGATGGAAGGGGTTCAGGCTAGGGCCGTGGACGTGAGTGTAAACGCAGGCCGGCCAGTCGCCGCGAAAGATGAGGTACCCTTCACGGGTCAGCGCGGCGCCGATTAGCCGGGAGGATCGAATCAGAAAGCCGAGTGCTCCGCCCATGTCATTGAAACAGGGATTGATGATCAGGTCAAAGTCATGAGGAATCTTTTCAATCCATGCAGCCAGAAAAGCGAGCGTCCCAGGCACGGCCTGATCTTCAGCCTGATTGGCCAGCTCATACAGCCTTGTTAAAGGCAGCTCGATAAATTCGTCAACGCTAGGGCTGGGTTTCATTATGCGGCTATAAAGGGAATTGGCCAGAACGTGAACCTGAGCATCCGGGTATTTTGTTTTCAGTCCGGCCAGAAGGGGAGTGGTCAGAAGAAGGTCACCCATGGCCAGCATCTGGATTAACAGGATCTTTTGCAAACTAGCCCTTCTCTACTATTTATCTGTTCTGAGATAATTTAGGATAACAGCGCAGGCCCCCAGCCTGTCCAGGAGTCGGCCAGGCGCGTAACGGTCGGCAAGTTCAGCCATGGTTAAAGGGGTGTCATCAGATAGCGCTTCAAGAAGCCCGGCCAGTTCCGGGTACTTCGTTTTGGCCTCGCCTGACGTTAATGCTTTTGACTGCGAATTTTCCATCACTGTTTGCCTCAAGATACCAGACCAGGCGGCAGAGGTCAATTTTTAGCTGGGCAACCCTCTTGAAAATATTTTACCCTGAAAGTTCTGGCATACCGATTGAAATTGGCCTATGATGCATGGAATTTGAGCAGGGCTTGAGAAAGGAACAGGATATGGTACAGAGTGAATACCGTCTATCAAATCTTGAAGTTGAGAAAGAGGGGGACAGCTATAAAATCAGGTGGGAAGCTTCTCCGCGAGTCAGCGTTGTTACAATTTATACCGGAACGTCCCCCGAGAACATTGACCACACCACTCCCCTGGCCACGGTAACCGGGGCCTCGTCAGCCGCTATTGACGGGCTTAAGCCCGGGGTTCACTATTACTTTGAAGCAGTCCCTGAGGGCGGACGCGGGATGATTGCAGGGCAAAGGCGTGTGAATCTTAAGGGTTCGGTTAACTTTCGAGACCTGGGGGGCTATGAGACCAGGGACGGCCAAAGGATCAAGTGGGGCCATGTCTTTCGTGCTGACAGCCTGGCTAGGCTGACCGATGAAGATCAGGCCTGTTTAAGCCGCTTAGGCCTTAAACTCGTCTGTGACTTCCGGAGCTTAAACGAAGTGAATATCGCGCCCGATAAACTGCCAGAAGAGGATTCGATTAAGTATCTTCATCTCCCTATTGAAGGGGAGCTTGATCCGGTGACCGCGTATAATAAAATCAAAAATGGTGATCTGGACTGGTTGACCGAGGAGTTCATGATCAACGACTATATCAATAATATCGAGAAGTTCGGCCCAACCTGGGGGGTAGTTATTAAACGTCTGGCTGAAAACGAGAATCGCCCTCTGGTCTGGCATTGTACCGGAGGCAAAGACAGGACCGGCCAATGCGCCGCCCTGGTGCTTCTGGCCCTCGGTGTGCCCGAGGAGACGGTTATATATGATCACGGTCTGAGCAATGTTTATATTGCCGATCTTTTGGCCAAAGTGTATGAGCGCTTCGAGGCCATGGGCATTAATCCTGAAAAGGTGATCCCCTGGTTCACCGCACCTCAATACCTCATCACCGGTCTGCTTGATCACCTGCGCCGGACCTATGGCAGTATAGAAGAATACATCCAGACCAAGACCGGCGTTGGTGATGAAACAATCGCTTTGTTAAGAGAAGAATTACTGGAGTAGTTTTGTGAGGGGGAGTGGTGCTTTTAATCATATGATTTCTCCTCAAACAGCCATTCTCGCTTGACAACCACGGTTGCTTTGGTCAAAATCCAAACTCTAATTTCTGAAGATTAATAAATCCCCGGAGCGTTCCTGATATAGAGTTGGGAGTTCTTCTTGTTTCCCTTTAACCCTGTGATGTTCCTGGCTGAGCCTTTTATAGTTGCCGAAAAATCCTTAACCCTCATCCAGGTCGGTGATATCCACTCCTGCCAGCACTGGTAATTCGCAAGCAATGAACTTCAGGCGCGGGGAAAAGCACCATTTCAATTCAAAGTTATTACTGAGGAGGCATGATGGAAAAAATAAATCTTACTGAAAAATTCCGTCTTTTTAATGAATACTGGCAGCCCAAAATCGTCGGGGAGCTCAACGGTCAGCATGTCAAGCTCACCAAGCTGAAAGGCGAGTTTGTCTGGCATTGTCACGAGATTGAGGATGAGATGTTCCTGGTGATAAAGGGACGGTTAATCATAAAGCTTCGCGATCAAAATGTGGCTTTGGACGAGGGAGAATTCTTCATCATTCCCAGAGGCGTCGAACATAAGCCGGTGGCTGAAGAAGAAGCGCATGTGCTTCTCTTTGAACCAATATCAACAGTCAATACAGGAGATATTCAAAACGAGCGAACAGTGGAAGAACCGGAAGCGATTTGAATTATGGTTCAGGCCGATCTTCTGCCTCACCGGTTTAGGAGAAGACATAAAGGTTTGGTTTTGATATGCTCTTCGTAGCGAACATTAACCAAATTAATAATCAATTGATCGAGGAGGAATCATGAACAAGCTGCTCGAACTTACCCTGCTAGAACTCACCGGGGTGATTCAAAATCGGAAAGTCTCGCCTGTCGAACTCATGGAAACCGTACTTGCTCGGATTGAGGAAACCAATCCTGATCTAAATACCGTGGTGGCCATGCGCGACCGGGAAGCGCTTCTAGCCGACGCTGCTGAGGCAGAGAAGCGGATCATGAAAGGGCAGACCCGGCCCCTCGAAGGGATACCCTTTGGAGTTAAAGATCTTGAGGACGCTGAGGGACTTGTAACCTCGCTGGGTTCTCTTCCTTTTCGCGATCAGGTCGCTGAGCGCGACTCAACCCAGGTGGCCCGGCTGCGCGCAGCTGGAGGAATCGTTCTGGGCAAAACCAACGCGCCCGAGTTCGGCTATACCGCCATTACCAAGAACCTTGTCTATGGTGTAACACGCTCTCCCTGGAATTTAGAACGTACCCCCGGCGGCTCCAGCGGCGGTTCTTCAGCGGCGCTTACAGGCTGCATTCTGCCGCTTGTGACCGGCAGTGATGGAGGCGGTTCTGTTCGCATTCCTGCGAGCTTCACCGGCGCCTTCGGTCTCAAGCCCTCTTTTGGCCGCATCCCCATGGGTCCGAGGAAGCTATGGACCTATGGGGACACTGCGGTTTATGGCCCGATTACCAAAACGGTTGAAGATGCGGCTCTTTTTATGGATCAGGTTGTTGGTGCATCACCGTGTGATCCGAACACCCTGCCTCACCCGGGCGTTTCGTACCTGGAAGCGGTGCGTCAGACACTGCCTCAGACGTTACGCATCGGTTACTCCCCTGATCTGGGCTACGCTGTGGTGCAGTCTGACGTGGCGGCTGCAGTCGAAGAAGGTATGAAAGTTTTTGAAAAGATCGGTCATCAGGTGGAGGAGGTTAAGGGAGGGCCTCCGGAGATCGGCCGCGAATGGGGCCTGTTGGGCTCGTTTGAAATTGCGGCGCAAATACACGAGCTCCTGCCCGAGCATGAGGCGGAATTTGGCTGGGCCTTTATCACCGGAGTAAAGGCTGCTTCGTCCATCACGCCTAAGTGGTGGGCAAAGGCGGCGCGCAAGCGTGAAGAGCTCAATGGCTGGTGCGCGGGAATCTTTAATCGCTATGACCTGCTGATCACGCCCACCGTTCCCTATGATCCTCCACCGGCTAAAGGACCTTTCCCAGAGGAAATCGAGGGTCGAAAACAGATAATAGCCGGTGTAGCGGCTTTAACGATTCCCTTTAATCTGTCATGGCACCCAGCCGCGACGGTGCGCGTCGGGCTCTCCAAGGCTGGCCTGCCCATGGGGATGCAGATCGTTGGACCGCGTCACCGCGATGACCTGGTGCTTCAGGCCGCCCGCGCCTTTGAGGCCGAACGACCCTGGCACCCGAACTGGCCTACGTCATGGTGATGCCATACTGATATTCCTTTGTTTTTTAATCATCCTCAAAGCGGTCACAGATTTTTTCTGTGACCAGACCTGGCAGGCTCATAGATAGTTGGAGAGATTACTATGAAAGCACGAAAAAAAATATCGTATCCACCGCGTATTGATCTGGCCCAGACTCCGACGCCCATGGAACCGCTCAGGCGCCTGAGTGAAAAGTTCGGCGTCGAGATTTACATCAAGCGCGACGATCTGACTGGAGTGGCTCTTTCAGGCAATAAGGTTCGAAAACTGGAATTTGTGCTGGCTGAGGCATTGGCTCAGGGGGCTGATACCGTGGTTACCTGCGGCGGAGCACAATCAAACCACGCCCGGGCCACAGCAATCGCGGCCGCCAGGCTGGGGCTTCGAAGCCGATTGATCCTCCGCACTGATGATCCGTCGAACCCACCGTCACCTGAAGGAAATATTCTGCTTAATCGCATGGTGGGCGCAGAGATTGTCTGGATTACATCTGAAGAGTATCTCCGCCGTGATGAAATTTTTAAGCGGGAAGCGGCGGCTCTTGAGAAGATGGGCCGAAAGCCCTATCTGATACCCGAGGGCGCGTCCAACCCTCTGGGCGCCTGGGGATACATTCGGGCGGCCGAGGAGCTGGCGCATGATCTGGCTGGTCTTGCTGGTGATGAAGTTCAGGAGACAACCATTATTCATGCCACTGGATCAGGCGGGACCAGCGCCGGGTTATGCCTGGGCGTGCGCCTGCACGGTCTACAGACCCGGGTGGTGGGGGTAAATGTGGCTGCCAATCGTGATTATTTTGTAAATTTAATTAGCAAGATCTGCCAAAAGGCCATGGCCGCCTATGAGCTTGACCTGGAGTTCTCTCCTGAACGTGAGATCGAAATTCTCGATGGGTATGTCGGCCGCGGCTATGCCCTTTCCCGGCCTGAGGAGCTGGCCCTCATTCGCGATGTCGCCAGGACCGAGGGGATTCTGCTTGATCCGGTTTATACTGGCAAGGCGTTTTACGGGATGACCCAGGAACTTGGCCGCAATCGTTTCGTCTTTGGTAACAGAATAATCTTTATCCACACGGGCGGTCTTTTCGGTTTGTTTCCAAAGGCCGCAGAAATAGCCCCGCTTCTTTAGTTTTAGCGCCCTCCGGTTGGAGTCATGCCTAGAGGTATCTCAAAAATCAGGAGGAGTCATCCGGGGATTATTGTGATTCTCCTTTAACGTAACTATATGTTTTCCTTCCTTTTTTTGATGGTCGAAAAAAATCTTGCTCAGTTACTCTCAAGTCTATTTCATCTTCCGGTAGATGGTGATCTCGGAAAGATAAGATACCATCAGGTTTCAATATCCTGTGTAACTCCTCTAATACTTGATTCGGGTTGGTTAAATTATGGTAGGTGTCGTATAATAGGGCGATGTCTATACTTTCTCCTGGCAGATCGGTGTCGCAATCAGAATGAATGAACTCAATATTTTTCAACCCCTTTTTAGAAGCTGTATTTTTTACGCTCTGAATAGCAAGGGGATGGATATCTAAGGCATACACCTTCCCGGCCTCTCCCACCATTTCAGCCGCAGTAATGGAATAACTTCCAGGGCCACAGCCGTAATCAAGGATAAGCATACCTGGAGAAATTCCTGTTTCTGCCAGTATATTTTTCGGAGGTAAAAAAAGATCACGAAACATGAAACCGAAGGACATGAATCTAAAATGAAGGTCGCTCATCAATTTTCCCACTCTAACTAGCCCTTTTATCTAACGGCTAACGTAACTTCACATGATGTCTTTTTTTCTCCGGGTTTAGATGTATATTTCCCTTGTGTTTAAGCGATGATCCACCATGTAAAGTATGGTGCCCACTTTTTTGAATTCTTCCATGATTTCCGGAAGTTTTTCGCGGTCAAGTCCAAAGGCGCGTATATAGACCTTGCGATAACCTTCTGGCACATTTTCATAGGAACTAAGGATGCTTCCCAGGCGGCCGCCAAATGATCGGATAATGTCGGCGATTTCCTTAATCGTCCCCGACCGGTCCTCTAACTGAAAAGCAAACTGAAGCCCCTGAGCGTGCCCCTTTCCTGTAAGTGCGGTTACAGAAAGCATCATTTTGAAAACGTCTGTCTGAGTTATCGTACCCACGATCTTACCGTCATGATCAAGAACCGGAACACCGGAGATCTTATTATCTAAAAGCACTTCAGCCGTCTCCTCCACCGTATAATCCACAGGCACGGTCATGGGATTTTCAGTCATGATTTCTCTTACTTTGATTCTGGAAGTGAGATACAAAAGTTCATGGATCTCCAGGGTGGTAGCGTTAGACGCAGATGCACTTCGCAGGTCCCGGTCCGTAACAATTCCGACCAGCTTACCCTTATGGGTCACTGGCAGCATCCGAATATTATGCTGTTTCAAGAGGTTGATAGCATCCATCATGGAATCATCCGCGTCAATGGTAATTACATCTTTACTCATCCAATCTTTGACCAGCATAGCTGTGCCTCCTTTTTATTTTCTTTTCTTAAAAGTACTGAATAAATTCCCATCGTCAATACCCAACCTCCGGGTCATCTCATCTATCTCTTTCCATAGGTTGTGCCTTCCTCTCTCCGTTAGAGCTCTTCTTTGCGGAGACTACTTCAGGGCGATCAACTCAATCTCCACGGGAAAGTTCCCGGGTAATTCCTTAACGGCCACGCATGAACGGGCTGGTCGGTTTTCCAGGAAAAAGGTGGCGTAAACCTCATTCATGGCTTCGAAGTTATTCATATCCCGAAGGAAAACCGTGACCTTGACCGCCTTGTCTAAGCCGGAGCCCGACGCTTCCAAAAGTTTTTTAATATTATTAAGGACCAGGTCGGTAGCGGACCTGATGTCATCCATGATTTTGAGGTTCTTCTCCACATCTACCGGGACCATTCCTGAAACAAATATGAGCCCGCCAGCTTCGACGGCATGGGAGTAAGGCCCTCCCTTGGGCAGCCATCCCACGTCAACGCATCTTTTTTCCACTTTTCATGCCTCCTCAAGCACAGGTACGCCCTGGTGCTTTAACAGCGATTAAGAATGTTAGGCTTCAGTCTGAAGCTACCATAAACTTCCCTTTATACCAAGAAAAAAAGCTGCCAAGTCAGTTCGTGAGGCGTTAAGCCTGAAGCTGCTAATATTTTTGGGCTATGGTATCTAAGGTAATTTTACGGCCTAGAACTTGAAAAACTCGCATATCACCCTTTGATAATAAGTGTTCTATTTTAAAGTTCGTCTCTGATCAATTTCTTAATCTCTTTCTTAATTATCTTGAACGTTTGCCCGGCTGACATCTACCCAGATTTGAAAATTGCCTTTGATAAGACTATAATTGATTAACTGCGCTCTTCATGAGGGATCATCCATGACATACAATCAAGATACGACTCCAAAAAAACCGGTTGGCCGGAGACTTTTTCTAAAGGTATTGGCTGGGCTGGTTTTCTGGGTCTGTATGCCAGCTCATGCCTGGGCTGGTGGACGCAGGCTAACCCTATCTATCCGGTCAAGGCCAGGGTGCCTCGTTACAGACTCCGTAAAAAGTGATCTCCCGGTGCATGTTTTCTAGTTGAGCCTGAGAGTGATTATAAAAACGAGATGGCGGACCTGACCTTATATCTTCTGCGGCATGGTGAAAGTGAGGCCAACGTGAGGCAGGTGTTTGCTGCCCGGAAAATAGATCCGCCTTTATCTGACAATGGAATTCATCAGGCTTCAAGACAAGCCGAATCCTTGAAGACGGTTGAATTTTCAGCCATGTATGCCAGCCCCTTGCTTCGAACTCGGCAGACAGCGGAAATCGTGAGCCGCTCCTGTGGGCTAGAACCCGTATTCTCCAGCGATCTGCTGGAAATTGACGTTGGTGTCCTTGATGGAGAACCTGAACATGAACCTCGGACCTGGGCGGTCTATGAGCGGGTCATTCAAGACTGGGAGCAGGGCTTGGCCAGCCGCGGCTTCCCCGGCGGTGAGACCCTGAACGATGTGGCAAAGCGGCTTGGAGCCTTTTTGACCGGTTTGGAAGCCGGGCGGCAGACACCTGTCCTGATCGTGGGTCATTGTCTGCTTTTTATGGCTGCCATCTGGCTATTTTGTAAAAATCACGGGCCAGGGCTTGAAGATGGTCACATGGGCCGGGGACATTTGACCATAATCGGAAAAAGGGATGATGGATTTCATATACTGGCGTTCAACATTTCGCCTGACCTTAAGACTTGAATGTAACCTGAAGTCCATCCAGAAATAAGCAGAGTCACCTGAGATAAGGAAAGGCAGAAGTCATGGATTATCTGAGCGATCTGGAAGAGCTGAGGAATTATGTCATCTCCCTGGGGGCCGACCGGGCGGTGATTATACCAACTTCTGACCTGATCATTCGTGCCTCGGCCTGGGCCAGGTGCTTTATTCCGGCCTGTAAGTTCTATGGCAGCAGCATCATGTGTCCGCCGCATAATCCGCTCACCCCTGATATTACCCGAGAGATCGTCTCTGAGTACAGCTATGGCATCTTGTTTCAGCTCGAGGCCGAGGTGTCGGATTTTGTAGGCGAGAACTGGCGTGTCAGGCATGTGCCCACTGAATTAAAGCACAAGGAGATGGTGGCCAGGCTGGAAGGCAGGGCCTTCCACATGGGCTATTATATGGCCATGGGTTTTGCCGCGGGTGAGTGCTCGCTCTGTCTGCCTCAACAAACCTGCGCCGTACTGGAGGGTGAGGACTGCCGTCATCCGCTCCAGGCCCGTCCGGCCATGGAAGCCTGTGGTTTTGACGTCTTTACCATTGCCAAACGAGCGGGATGGAAAATCGTTACCATTGGTCATGAATCTGAGGTTAAGAACATTGCGTGCGCCAGCCTGATTGGTCTGGTGCTGGTTATCTGACGGGCTATATCAAGTACTATTTTATTATTTTTTTTGAATAGGAGGAGGAAATGGGTCTGTTCAAAAGGCTTTTTGGCATTTGCGAAACCAGGCCTCCCGGCGATCCAGGATGCTGGCAGTATGCAGGAGGCAAGGTTGAGATTGATTTGGGAGGCGCGCCGGAACTTTCTAATCCTGGCAGCGCCGTTCGTTTGGAGAAAAAAGGGCTTCCCGAGAGGCTTTTAGTGATGCATGGACATGATGGTAGCTTCCACGCCTTTAAAAATAAATGCACCCATTCAGGCAGGCGTATTGATCCCTTGGCTGAGACTGAAAACCTGCGCTGCTGCAGCATTTCCAAATCAACCTTTGACTATGCCGGTCAAGTGATTTCAGGCCCGGCCAAAGGCCCTTTAACGGCTTACAAGGTGGACATTCAAGACGGAAAGGTGGTTGTCTCGATAGATTGAAGCCCACAAATTTTAAATTGAGACCCAGACTAAAAATTCGGAGGTCAGTTAGAAGATGAGGATACCTCTTTATCAGGTTGACGCCTTTACGAGTCAGGTTTTTACCGGAAATCCTGCGGCGGTGTGTCCCCTGGAAACATGGTTGGACGATTCATTACTTCAGGCCATTGCCCAGGAGAACAACCTTTCCGAAACAGCGTTCTTGGTGCTTGAAAAGAATGGATACCATATTCGCTGGTTCACTCCGGTGGCAGAGGTTCCTTTATGCGGGCATGCTACCTTGGCCTCAGCTTTTGTGATTTTCAATTATTATCATAAAGAGGACAATAAAGTTACGTTCAGCTCACAAAGTGGGAATCTTACCGTTGAGCGAAAGAATGACTTGCTGGCCATGGATTTCCCATCACAGCCACCCACAGTATGTGAGGCGCCTGAAGAATTACTGGACGGGCTTGGCAAAGACCCGCTAGAAGTTTTATCCTCTGAGAATTATCTGGTTGTTTTTTCAAGCGAGGAGGACATCATCCAATTAAGACCGGACATGGAGAAGTTAAAGAAGCTGGATTTACAAGGCGTGATCGTAACGGCTCAGGGAAAGGATGTGGATTTTGTGTCCCGCTTTTTTGCGCCGAAACTTGGCATTGATGAAGACCCGGTCACCGGCTCTGCTCATTGTGCTTTAACCCCATACTGGGCGCAGAAGCTGAATAAAAAGACTTTACACGCCCGTCAGGTCTCCCGGCGGGGCGGCGAGTTATTCTGCGCGGACCTGGGGGACCGGGTGGAGATTGCCGGCCGCGCCGTCATGTTTATGGAAGGTATTATTACCGTATGAAACTGCTTAATAATCCGCGACCTCTGCTAACCAGTATTTTAGAGGCTTATTAATAATCAATGATATTTCATTCCTGCACGAGGGAACACTTAATACCATTTTTAAAAAGGTTCCCCCCGATGTAAAAATAGACTGCGCTCCACAAACCCACCCATCACACCGGCCCTAACAGCAACATCGCTTTCATCCCGCCTTTTCCCTTTTGCGAAAACAAAAAAATCCCTGGTTTAATTTGACCTGATCCTGACATTATTTGACCTTATTTTACTCTGATCTGACGCCTTCAGTCGGCTTGACCGCTGGTATTTCATGCCTCAGACTTGCCTTCGAAGTATGGAGGGTTAAGCGGATTTTCAAATGCCCAGGACAAACAAAATCACCGCAGAAAAGGTAATGGAAGCCATCAAGGACAGCCTCGGTCTCAGGAGTGTTATCGCCTCAAAACTGGGCATACAAATTTGCTTAGTTGACCGATATCTCGAACGCTATGCCTCAGCCGCCAGGGTTTACGGGGAGGAGTGCAATCGGGTCAAGGATATGATCGAGGCGGAGATTATCCATAAATGTCAGGAAGGGGACCCCCGGATGCTTATTTTTTACGCCAAGACGAAGATGAAAGAGCGCGGCTATGTTGAAAGGGCCGAGATTACCGGGGCTGAAGGCGATTCTCTGCGGCCTGAGTCTCATCTAGAGTTGGATTTATCCATGTTGACCGATGAACAGCTTCGGCTTTTGGTCGGTGAGGAAAAGTAGTGATTCCAGCCGTGGCCCAATCAGAATTACCATCCAAATACAGGGGCATCCCCAAAGAAGCCATTTTACTGGACGTTCGCCGGGAGCTAGCCCGCCGACACGTCTTTGACCTCACCACCTATACCTTCCCGGGTTACCGTCCCGCCCCTCACAACCGGCTGCTTTGCCAGTATCTGGACCAATGGGTTTCGGGTGAGATCACTCGCCTCATGGTTTTTATGCCCCCCAGGCATGGCAAATCCGAGCTGGTTAGCCGCAGGCTCCCGGCGTATATACTGGGGCGGTATCCTTCGGCTCAGGTCCTGGCTGTATCGTATGGCCAGGGCCTGGCCAACTCCCTCTCCCGCGAAACTAAGGCCATCCTGACCAGTCGTAAGTACCAGGAGGTATTTCCCGGGGTCAGGCTGAGCCGTACACCTAACGCCGTGGATGAATGGAAAACGACCGGCCACGGGGTATACAAGTGTGCCGGGGTCAGGGGCGGCATCACCGGCCGGGGATTTGACTTCGGCATTATTGACGACCCGGTCAAGAATCGCATGGAGGCCGAATCTGAGACGATCAGGCAGGCCGTCTGGGACTGGTACACCTCCACGTTCTATACCCGGCAGCAGCCAGGAGCGCGAATATTGATCACCCAGACCAGGTGGCATGAGGATGACCTGTCAGGCCGGTTGGTAAAGGCGCAGCAAGAAGACCCATACGCCGACACCTGGACCGTCCTTCAGCTGCCAGCCATGGCCGAGGCAAATGATCCGCTCGGTCGGCTCGTGGGCGAGCCGCTCTGGCCGCAAAGATTCCCTAAAGAAAAACTCGTGACCGTCAAGGCCAATATCGGAAGCTATGACTGGCAGGCCCTGTACCAGCAGCGTCCGGCGCCGCCGGGTGGTTCGAAGATCAAGCCGAGCTGGTTCAAGATCAGGGATAAGGCGCCGGAAGGGCTTTCCTGGGTGCGGTACTGGGACCTGGCTGTTTCAGCCAAAAAGACAGCCGACTTTACCGCCTCCGCTGCTTTAGCCATGAGCGATGACGGCGACGTCTTTATTCGAGATATGATTCGAGGTCAGTGGATCTGGCCGGAAACGCGCAAAATCATGGTTCTAACAGCCAGGACGGAAGAGATACCCATCGGCATAGAGTCTGCTGGACAGCAGCAGGGGTTCGTGGACGAACTCACGCGGGACCCGGATCTGGCGGCCTTTTCCATTAAAGGGGTGCGTCCGATGGCGGACAAGCTGACCAGGGCCTTGCCTTGGATCGCCCGGGCCGAGGCTGGTCAGGTGTATTTGATCCGGGGATCGTGGGTCACGGAATTCTTAGGCGAATGCGCCAGGTTCACCGGGAAAAACGATGCCCAGGATGACCAGATTGACTGCGTTTCCGGGGCATATCAAATGGCCGCCACAAGCGGACCAAAGATGTTTTGGATTTAATGGAATATTTCCAAGGAATCAAGAACTAACGAATGAGGCGAACATGGGTTTGATTACCTGGGTCAAAGCAAGATTTAGTCGCAGCGGATTAAAGTCAAGCGCAGGTCTTATGCCCGGACTTTTAACCACAACCTGGCAGGACGGTCGCGAGCTGATCCGCCCTGGCCATTACCAGAGCCAGATCGAAGCAAACAAGCACTGGGTTTACGTCTGCGCGCAAAAAAATGCAGCGGCCGTGGCTTCGAGCAAAATGCGTCTTTATGCGGCCCGAAGCGATAAGGAAAGGACTCTGGTCAAGACCAGCCCGGTTGAGCTTGAGGTCAAAGATTTCCTGGCCTCAAATCCGGGGCTCAAAGACTGGATCAGAAAGGGACTCGACATCGAGGAGGTGGAAGAGCATCCGTTTTTAAATTTAATGAAGAATGTAAATTCCTTCATAGGCCGCTTTACCCTGCTTGAGACGACCGAGCTTTTTCTGGAACTGACTGGCAATGCATACTGGTACGTGATTTCTAACGCCCTGGGCCTGCCGGCTGAGATCTGGCTTATACCTTCGCAGCACACCTCCATTGTCGGGTCAAAAGATCACTTTATTTCCGGGTACACCTACAGACTTGCTTCCGAGGAGGTGACCCTCTCTCCAGAGGAGGTCGTACACTTCAAGTTTCCCAACCCCGCGAATATGCGCTACGGCCGTTCACCGCTCATGGCCGTGGTTGACACCTACAACATATTTGAAAACATGCAAACCTTTGAGAATGCCTTGTTCAGCAACATGGCTCGGCCGGAAGGCGTACTGACCACGGATCAAACCCTGGGTAAGGCCGAGATTGAGACGCTGCGGGAGATGTGGTCCGAGAGATACGGCGGGGTCAAGAAGGCTGGAAAGATCGCGGTCCTGGCCGCCGGGCTTAAGTACCAGAACATCACCATGAGCCCGAGAGAGCTTTCTTTTCTGGCTGGCCGCAAGATGGGGCGGGAGGAAATCTGTGCCGCCTTTGGCGTGCCGCTATCCAAGGTCACCGCGGAAAACGTGAACCTGGCCAATGCCAAGGTCGGGGAGGAGCAGTACCAGCGGGATACCATCAGGCCCAGACTCTGGCGGATCGAGGAAAAAATAAACGAGAGCCTCATGCCTCGCTATGCGCCGAATATCTTCGTGGCCTTTGACGATCCAGTGCCAGCCGACCGTGAGTTTGAGCTGAAGAAGATACAGGCTGGGCTTACCACAAACTTCCTGACCATCAACGAGGTCAGGAAAAGAGAGGGCCTGCCGTCGGTCAGTTGGGGAGATAAGCCGTGGAAGGACGACTAGGGCGGTTTGTTGATTTTTTAGGGAAACCCTTTTCAGCGAAAAAAGAAACGGAGAAGGAAGATGCAGACTGATGTTTCAACTGAACGCATTGTGGTCACTGATGAATTGGCCGGGCGTTTTGGCCTGGAAAAAGGGTTGGAACTGATTCGTAAGGCCTGTGCTACGCCTCTGGCCAAGGAGGCGGTTAATGAAGAAGAGCGGTCCATTATTAGCATTATTTCCACGGGTGATGTTGACCGCGACGGCGACGTGCTCCGGCCGGACGGTATGAACGACCAGGCCTTTCGCCGACATCCGATCGTCCTTTTTGGGCACCGCTATCAGGAGCTCCCTATCGGCCGTAACGAGTGGATCAGGGTTTTGGGAAAAAAGGTGATCGCCAAAACCGTTTATGTGCCAGGAGATATCAATCCATTTGCCGAAAGGATTTTTTTCTTTCGTCAGCGCGGTTTCCCGCTGGCTCAATCCATAGGCTTTATCGCAGTTGAAACTACCTGGGTCGGGGAAGATGATTTTGGAGAGGAACTGGAGGATGTGGTTAGCAGGGGCTGGGTGCAAAAGGACCAGAGGAATCTGGTCAGGCGCATCATCAAGAAATGGATCCTGTATGAGTATTCAGACGTGGTCGTGCCTGCTAACCCCGAGGCTCTGGCGCTTGCGGTGAGTAAGGGTCTGGTAACCGCCAGCGAGGCTGAACGGTTCGAAGACAAAGCTAGAAAACCGGGAGCCTGGACTTCTTCACCCCTGGAGCCGGAACAAGGTGATTCTCCATCGGCCTTGATATATCTGGGCAATCGGATCGAAAGGGTTGAGGCCGAGAAAAAAGCGCTGAAGGCGGAGATCGAACGGCTCAAAAAGAAGTGCGAACAAAAGGATCTCCAGGGCGATGTCATAACCCTGGAAGGCCTGGAAAGGATTCTGCCAGCGATCACCAGGGTTTTCCAGAAAGAGGTCAAAGAAGCCTCAAGGGAATTTACACACACCCTGGCCAGAATCACCGGGAAGGTCACACTTCCGCTATGAAAAAAGGCGGGTTTTTCGTGAGGCTGTCTGATGGTCTCTTTGAAAAATTTTTAAAAGCTACTTCAAATAGTGGTTTGGAACTAATTCCTAAAAGGAGGAGATAAAAATGACGGAAGTTTCTATTGAACAAGTTGAGACGATTGTCGCTGAAGCCTTGAAGCGGGCGGGCGAACCCAGCCGGGAAGAGTTGAAAGCCACTGTGGAGAGCCTTCTTGCTTCCCTTAAGAAGGCTGACCGCACGGACTTCAGGCCTGGGGCAGAGGAAAACGAAACTGGAAAGGGAGAAAGGCCGGGTCAGTTCAAGTTTTTTGGTGAACAGCTTATGGCCGTGGTCAAGGCTGGCAAACCCGGCGGCGCGGTGGATCCCAGGCTGACAACCAAGGCAGCTTCGGGACTCGGTGAAAATGTACCTTCGGACGGCGGCTTTTTGATTCAGGAAGGTTTCGTTTCCGAGCTGCTGAGGCGAACCTATGAAACAGGCGTGATTGCGGCCCGCTGCCGGCGCATTCCCATCAGTTCCAATTCCAACGCCCTAAAAATTAATACCGTTGCCGAGACCAGCCGTGCCAACGGTTCGCGTTGGGGCGGCGTTGAGGCTTTCTGGGCGGGTGAGGCCGATGAGTATACGGCCAGCAAGCCAAAGTTTCGCCAGATGCGCCTCGAACTAGGCAAGCTCACCGGCCTCTGCTATGCCACGGATGAACTTCTTGATGACGCCACCGCGCTGGAGGCGGTGATCAGGCTGGCGTTCAGCGAGGAATTCGGTTTTAAGATTGACGACGCCATTATCCACGGTCTTGGTTCGGACCAGCCGCTGGGAATAATGAATTCTGACTGTCTGATTACCGTGGACGCTGAAAGCGAGCAGGGGGCGAACACCGTTGAGTTTAAAAATATCGTCAACATGTGGGCTCGTATGTGGGGCAGGTCGAGACCAAACGCCGTCTGGCTGATCAATCAGGACATCGAGCCGCAGCTCTACACCATGACCATGACGGTGGGCCAGGGCGGCGTGGCCGTTTATCTTCCCACCGGCGGCTTGAACGACAGCCCTTACAGCCAGCTTCTCGGTCGGCCTGTCATCCCGGTTGAATACTGCGAGAGTCTGGGTTCTAAAGGAGACATTATCCTGGCCGATTTCAGCCAGTACCTCCTTGTGGATAAGGGCGGGGTGGACTCGGCCCGAAGCATTCACGTGCGCTTCGTCTATGATGAAACCACCTTCAGGTTCACCTATCGCCTGGACGGCCAGACTATCTGGGAGGCGCCGCTGACGCCTCACAAGGGCGGAAGCACCCTGAGTCCCTTTGTAACTTTAGCTGCCAGAGAATCATAAGTAAAAGCGGGGAAATATTTAAGCCCTTTTTTGAAAAAGGAGAAGGAAAGATGCTGAGTGAAAAGGTAAAAATTGTCAACATGGGTCCGCCTGTGGACGTGAATGGCTCAGGCCTGGACGGCGACTATGTGAGCCTGAAAAACTACAGGTGGGCGACCATTGTGATTCAACTGGGTGTGACCGGCGCGGCTGGCAAGATTACCGTGGAAGAGGCCAAGGCCGTTGACGGAACCGGCGCTCAGGCCATGGGCTTCAACTACCGCGCCGAGGAAACGGCCGAAGGAGACACCCTGGAGGCATTAACGGCCACTTCGGCCGCAAACGGCATCTCGACCAGCACCAATGACAATATCTTCTACGTCATTGAAATTTCGGCTGACGAGCTGTCAGAAGGGTATGACTGCATCCGCGTGCGCATGACTGATCCCGCGGCGGCAACCCTGGTTTCTATGTGCGCCGTCTTGAGTCAGGCGCGGTATAGCCAGGAAAACATGCCTTCAGCCATTACAGATTAATCATGCTGGTTAAATTCAAGAGACGTCACCGTTTTTTTAAGGCTGGGGAGGTACGGGAGGTGCCGGATCACATCGGCTTAAAGTATGCCCAGACCGGGATAGTTACCATCATTAAAAAAGATCATGGGCCTCTCAAGCCTTCCAGCCCTGAAAACAAGGCGATTCAGGGTTCTCAAAGGCCTCCTTTAAGAAAAGGAAGAAGCAAGAAAAAGGAGTGATGGATCCCGGTCAGGTATGTGGCCGGGCGGTTTAAGTTCGATAAAGAGCCGTTCAGGAAAATACTTAAAGGCAAAAAATTGCCATGATGGAGAGCAGAACGGCGAGGTAATTTCAGACATCTTTTAGAAGGGGTTTGTAATCAGGATTACTTCGCCAGGCTCTCCCTGGCCCCAGACGGAAATTCCATTTCATCGGTTGCAGGCCGAGATTAAAGACTGAATCTGACATGGATGAGAAATCATACAAGAGCCCGTTATCCAGGACACAGGAACTCATTGAATACAGCGACGGCCGTAAAGCCGTGCGCTGCTATGGCCCGCACAACCCGCATTATTTCATGGACGAATCAGGTGCCTTGCAGCCCATTCAGATAGCGCAGCTTGAGGAAGCGGTTTCAGCCGTGGGAGATATTTTCCTACGCAAACGGAATGTCGTTTCAGTTGGATTCAGAAAGGACGCTGGCCTTTATAAATACCTCGGCCTGCGCCCGGACTTCAACCAGGCCATTGGTGATGAGCAGCTTGAATTCTCCATCGAGGAAATCAAATTAGACGGCCAGGCCCAGAATATTGATCTAAGCAAGAACCAGGTCGTTTCTCCTATCGCCGTTGATCTGGGCGGCGTCGTTGTCCGTTCCACGCGCCAAGGCACCCGCCAGATGGTCAAGGTTTCAGGTCCAATCAAGGATTTCAGAATCGCTTTCAAGCTTCACCTTAAAGGCCTGAAAATCGAACACCGCGCCGACCTTGATGAATACTGGATTTACAACGATCAGGGTGAATTCAGATTCAGGATCGTCCAGCCTCAAATAATAGATGCAAGTACATTCAGGCCCTTGGAAGGTGAATATGGTGATCTTATACAGGACTTGGTTAAACACTCGTTAATTGATAATGGAGATGGCACATATACCTATATCAAAGAGCCAGGCAAGGACTTTGCCCGGGCTGACCTTCCCAAGGATTTTCTGATTGACGCTGATACAGTCTACAGCTCTACGGCAGATGGTCGTGTTTATTACACTGATGCCGATTGGGATGTAGCACATGATGCCGAAACTGGAGAAGGTTTCTCGGCGGCCGAGACATGCTCCGGCTTGGCGCACACTTGTTTTTTAATAGGTGCTGACTATCGAATTCACAGATCGTTTTATTATTTCGATGTAAGCGGTCTGAGTGGCACTGTAAGTTCCGGCTCTGTTAATGTATATGGATATACATACGCACAGGGCAACGTTTGTGCTCAAAAGGGCACACAAGGGGACACTCTCGCTGCAATTGACTATGACGCTTTCACTGGCGAGTACTATAGTGTGGTTGATTGGTTGATTGATCAATACAATTCAATGACGCTATCAGCTCAGGGGAAAACTGATTTACAGAGTGTTATTGGAAGCGGAACATTCAAGGTTTGCTGTCGAGAAAGAGATGGCGCTTATTATGCTGAGGAAGAGGGAACTACCAAAGACCCCTATCTGGAGGTAACGCTAAGCGGCGCCACCACTCTGATCGTTGATGATGGCTCCCACGCCCACAGCGCCGAAAGCCCCAGCCTCACACAACTCCAT
>JAFDHD010000018.1 GCA_019308995.1 Deltaproteobacteria bacterium
AAAAGGAAAGGTAGACACTAAACGAAAACTTCAATCGAGAAGAAAATAGCTCTATTTACAAATACTTACAACCTGACAGCCTTATGGCCTTCTTACGGAACATCCGTTAAAAATGGTTACTCCCTTGGATTGAAGTTCGCTTATTAATCTTTTTAAACCTTGTATCTCGCTGTGAGTAAGCCCACCAAACGGTTCGTCTAATAACAGCAAATAAGGACTTGTCGCCAGAGCACGAGCAATTTCTAATCGCTGTAAGTTACCAATTGGTAAATTGCGAGCTTTCTCATTTATTAATTCACCGAGACCAACGAGACTTAAGCATTCCATCACTCGTTCGTTCATATTTTCATGAACGTCGTCATTGACCAAACAACTCACTTTAACATTTTCATAGAGGGTGTAATTGGGAAATGGGTTAGCAATTTGCCATGTTCTCCCTATTCCCTGGGCAACTATTTTATGCGGTCGAAGACAGAATACCACGGGTTTACCCGTGGATGAATGAGTCCTTCCAAATATTATCGCGAGGATACGACGTGATAATGTTTGGTCAACTCCGATCGGAGTTGCCGGCTTTAGCCGGGGGAATCTATCTGCAAATATGGTTTTGGGGGTTCTGTCGTTTTTAGCCGACAGATCATGAGCCTACCTTGCATGTCAGGTGTGAGTCTTCTGCTGAAGCCGAAGGTCTTTTCCCAAATTAAAGTATTCAATATAATAAAAATTACCTTTTATTACAATAACTTTCATTTAATTCCTAGAATTAACTTTAACTTTTATTTCAACCGAAAAATGAGCGTATGCTCGAAATAATCCTTGACAATAAGACAAAGAAGATTATTATATTAATGAGCATAGGCTCAAAAAGGAAAAAAGGATATTAATGCCTCGTCCGCCGAAATACCGTTTCATCCAGGCCTTGCCTGACATAACCTTCTTCAAGCCGCATCGGGTTCCTATGAGAATGCTTGAAGAGGTTGTTCTGCCTGTGGAGGGTTTCGAGGCCCTCCGTCTTGTCGAAATCGAGGGCCTGGACCAGGACCAGGCTTCAGAGAGAATGAAGGTCTCCAGGCAAACCTTTGGCCGTATTCTTTCTGCAGCTCGTAAGACCCTGGCCCAGGCAGTGGTCCAGGGCATGGCCCTGCGGATTGAAGGCGGCCATTATGAGATCAGTGAGGAGGATCGCCGGAGGATTACTAACCGGCCAGAATGGCCTATGGTTTCCGAAACCATAAAATCAGAATAAGGAAGGAAAAATGACGGAAAAAGTACAGCAAATAAACCCAACTCCAGACCGAGAGAAGGAAAGGGAGCATCAGGACGAAGAAATTAAAAGTACCCTTGGTCGGATCAGGAATAAGGTCCTGGTCATGAGCGGCAAGGGAGGCGTGGGCAAAAGCACCGTGGCCGTGAATCTGGCTATCAATCTGGCTGAAAAAGGCTATAAAGTCGGGCTGATGGATGTTGACCTCCATGGCCCGAGTGTGCCCCGGATCATGGGGCTGAATGCTACGTTTCCAGGCGGTGACAAGCCTCGCCCCATACCTTATTCACCTAATCTTGCCGTTATTTCCATTGAGCCTCTGCTCCCAGACAAAGATAAATCAGTCATCTGGCGTGGGCCGCTTAAGATCGGCGTCATTCGTCAATTTATTTCCGACATTGAGTGGGATGAGCTGGATTACCTGGTTATAGACAGCCCACCCGGGACCGGGGACGAGCCCCTGACCGTGGCTCAGACCATCCCCGATGCCATGGCCCTTCTGGTCACAACGCCGCAAGAGGTGGCCCTGGCCGATGTGCGCAAGTCCATAGATTTCTGCCGCCAGGTCAACATGCCCATCCTGGGTGTTGTGGAGAATATGAGCGGGATGACCTGCCCTCATTGTGGTGGGCATATTGAATTTTTCAAGACCGGCGGCGGTCAGAGTATGGCAGAGAGTTTCGGAGTTACATTTTTAGGACGAATTCCGTTTGATCCCGAAGTAGTCGAAGCCTCGGAGCATGGCCGCCCATTTAGCGAACCGTACAAGGAAATGACAGACGCGGTCGTGGCTCGGGTTGAAATATAACATACAACTGAACTTCAGGAGGAGTTACAAATGGCTAAAATAGCTGTTGCCTGCCAGGGTCAGACCCTGGATGATCAGGTTGATCCCAGGTTTGGCCGGGCGCCAAATTTTTTGATCGTTGACCTTGAAACCCTTGAGTTCGAGGTAATGGACAATTCATCAATAGACACCGTGGCCCAGGGCGCGGGGATTCAATCTGCACAAGCCATGGCCAATGCAGGCGTGGAAGCGGTGCTGAGCGGCTTTGTCGGCCCTAGAGCCTATCAGGCTTTGAACGCTGCTAACATCAAGATGGGTCAGGGTCTGGAAGGAGTTACCGTGCGTGAAGCCGTTACTCGCTATAAGGCGGGTCATGTTGAAATAGCGAGTCAGCCCAGTCGGGAGGGACACTGGAGATGATTATCGCCATTGCCAGTGGCAAGGGAGGCACTGGTAAGACTACTGTGGCCGCTGCCTTGGTCAAGGTCTGGGACAGGCCTGTTCAGGCCGTTGATCTGGACGTGGAGGAGCCAAACCTTGCGCTTTACCTCAAGCCGGAGCTAACCGGGCGAGAGATTTCCATGATGGAAATACCTTTGGCTGATCAGGACAAATGCACCGCCTGCGGGGCTTGTTCCGAGATTTGCCAGTTTAAGGCCATTTCTGTGTTGGGAGAGTATATCCTGACCTTCCCTGAAATGTGCCATGGCTGCGGCGGCTGCCTGGCGGTCTGTCCGGAAGGTGCGTTAAGCCCGGATACCAGGGAGCTGGGAGAGGTTTTGTGGGGCTGGGCCGGTGAGATTGATTTTCTTATGGGCCGCCTTAGGGTTGGGGAGGCCATGAGTCCGCCTTTGATGCGAGCGGCCAAGAAGCGCCTTGATTCATCCAGGGATGTGATCATTGACGCTCCGCCGGGCGTGAGTTGTCCGGCTGTAAACGCGGTCAAAGACACGGACGTCATTGTTCTGGTTACTGAACCGACACCGTTTGGATTTTACGATCTGAAGCTGGCCCGGGAAGCCTTTACTCCGATCGGTGCGCCCATGGGGGTTGTTATCAACCGGACCGGGATTGGAGATAAAGGCGTTTATGATTACTGCCATGCCACCGGGCTGCCCATCCTGTTGGAGATTCCCTATGATCGTCAGGTGGCGGAAGCATACTCCCGGGGTGAGGTCATAGTTGATGCCCTGCCCGAGTATCAAAATATGTTCCTTGAACTAAGCTCTCGGATTCGCGACTTAGCCGACAGAAGGATGAAGGAGGCCCGCTATGCCTGAAATCACCATACTCAGCGGTAAAGGAGGCACGGGAAAGACGTCCCTGACAGCGGCCTTTGCTCATCTGGCCTCGAACCATATCCTTTGCGACTTAGATGTGGACGCCCCGGACCTGCACCTCATTTTAAAGCCTGAAAACGAGTACCTTGAGGAATTTTTTTCCGGCCATGAAGCGATCATTGATCAGACTTTATGCACCGGCTGCGGCGAATGTATTGAACGATGTCACTTTGATGCGATTAAAGAGACCCCAGATGGGCTGGTAGTGGACCAGCTTGCCTGCGAGGGGTGCAAGGTCTGTGTCCATTTCTGCCCAGCCGATGCGATCGAGTTTCCTATGCGGCGCTGCGGGCAGTGGTATTTATCCAAAACCAGGTTTGGTCCCCTGGTGCATGCCCAGCTCTTTCCCGGTGAGGAGAACTCCGGGCTCCTGGTTTCATTGCTTCGCCAGCAGGCGCGCGGTATGGCCGAGAAAGAAGGTTATGATTTGATCCTGTCTGACGGCGCCCCTGGCATTGGGTGTCCGGTTATCAGCTCTTTGAGTGGAACCGATCTGGCAGTGATCGTGACCGAGCCAACCCCTTCAGGCACTCATGACCTGGACCGCGTGGTGGACCTCTGTGAGCACTTTAAAATTCCGGTTGCGGTTATCATCAATAAATACGATATTAACCTCGATCAGGTTCGTACCATTGAAAATTTCTGCCAGGATCATCACCTGAATCTGGTCGGTAAGCTGCCTTATGACCATGCCTTTACCGAAGCCATGGTTCAGGTACAGACGATAACAGAGTATCAGGCAAGCGGCCTGGCAGATGAGGTCAGAAAGATCTGGACGCGCGTCGAAACGTTAGCCCGCTTAAAAAAGGCAGCTTGAGATTAAAATAAAATATGGAGGTATCAACGATGAAGATTGCAATTCCTTTAGCCGATGGGCGGCTGACACTCCATTTCGGTCATGCAAACCAATTTGCAATTATTAATGTGGAAGATCAGGAAGTAACAGATAAGGAACTTTCTTCTCCGCCAGCTCATGAACCCGGGGCGCTCCCGCGTTGGCTACATGAATTAGGGGTGGACATCATCATTGCCGGAGGCATGGGCCAGAGAGCCGTTCAACTTTTCCAGCAGAACAACATCAAGGTCGTCACCGGCGCTCCAAATCTGGGTCCTGAGGAACTGGTTCAGCAATATCTCTCAGATGCTTTGATCATCGGAGACAATGTCTGTGACCATTGATGTTGAGTTTTAGAGTGCTATAGGGCAGAGGCCCCGTGCTCCTAAATATTTGCATTAATGATCAGGGTTGCACCAGGTTAGCTGGCAGGAAGCCGATTAATCAGGCGTAATCCTTTTAAGAATATTCCCGCTTATTTAAGTTTAGATTTTCTGGTCCAGCGAACCATGACCAAGGTCTGGAGGGTTGATAGAACCAGGAAATGAATGATCCAGGCCGGCCAGCCAAAGATCAGGCTGGCTGGCTTGCCCCAGCGCCACCAGTCTATGGCCAGGACAAAAATAGCCGCAAAGGCCCAGGTATAGGGCGAGAAGAGAAAGGCCTTGGGCCAGGCAAGAGGCTGGCCTTTTAAAAGGCGTTCGGCTCCGGCCACCAGGAGATAACTGCCAAAGGTTAAAACTAAGATAGGCACTACCGATAGAAACCCCCATGTAGGCAGGTGGCCGAAAAAGGCGAGAAGAAGGGCTCCTTCTCCTACGAGGATGGAAACGATCCCTCCCGTACTTGAGCGCCAGCTAGGATATAATCCAAAGAGAACAGTCGGAAATAGAACGGCCAGCCCGGTAAACGTCTGCTGCGCGATAGTTAAAATGGTTCCGGGTGGACGGATGGCCAGGCCCAGTCCAGCCAGGGCCAGAATAACGACAAAAACTCTTGCCGCCACCCCGTTTGGAGTCTCACTTTTTTTAAAAAGAGGATAGAGATCCTGGGAAAAGATCGAGGATAGAGTGAGCAGCTGGGAGTCCATGGTAGACATCAAGGCAGCCAGCCCGCAAGCTATGACAAGGGCGCCCAGGATCGGGATGTCCAGGCCAGCGGCAAGTAATGGCAGGATGCGGTCCGCTTCTTTTCCAGTCAATCCTGGATGGTTCAATCGGCCCAGGACGCCAATAGTCACCGGGAGGATAAAGACGATTGAACATACAAAAGGATAGGCCAGCATGGTTCGCCGGATGGTTTGATTATCACGCGCCGCCAGGAAACGCTGGAAGAGCTGTGGGAACATGGGGTCGCAGAAGAACCACAGGAAGATAAAAGAAAACCAGATGGCTGGCACGTAGCGGCTCTGACCGCCGGGCCGTGAAAATAAATCCGGGTACTGGGTCATCAGCTTTCGGCCAGCGGTGGTTAAGCCTCCAGCCTGATTGGCGATCAGGATCAAGGCCAGCAGCAGCACGGTGAGCATAATCAGTCCTTGAAGAGCATCCGTTCGGGCCACAGCTTTGAGGCCTCCTCTGAGGGTGTAGATGGTAATGACGGCGGTGACCAGAGCCGCACCCCAGAGATAATCCAGGCCTAAAAGTTCCTGAAGGGCATAACCGGCAGCAATGGGCTGGAGGGCAAGGTAAGGTATGGTAAAGATGATCAGGACTATGGCTACCAGGGTGGACACGCCCCGGCTGTCATAGGCCGCTCTGACCAGGTCCGGCGGAGTTAGTGCTCCAGAGGATTGCCCTAGTTCCCGCGCTCGGCGGCCGATGACCCAGAAGGTTATGGCCATGAATCCGGTGCCAAAGCCGATAATAGGATAGA
Organism: Deltaproteobacteria bacterium; assembly: GCA_019308995.1. NCBI lineage: Bacteria > Pseudomonadati > Myxococcota > Myxococcia > Deltaproteobacteria bacterium. The sequence continues at coordinate 6,102 of JAFDHD010000018.1, forward strand.
AGGCGTAACCGTCCCTGTAACCGGCGCCGGAACAGCCGAACACGGTGAAGGCCGAGAAGTTGGTCGCGGCCATGGTTGCCAAGAAGATTATCGGACTTAAAGATCGGCCGGCCAAGAAGTAAGACTCGGCTGAATCTCTCCACCGAGTTCGGGCCCACCATCCAATCAAAAACAGCCCCAGGATATAAAGAGTCAGCACGAGAATTTTGGTGAACATATCCATCTCCAAATGCACTGAAATTTAAAGGCCATCCCCTGCAAGCCGGGATGGCCTTATAAGCCTAGCATAACTTGCATTCCTGTTATGAATTTTAGTGATCTGAGGTATACCGGCGGGAAAACCGGTTGTCAAGGATGAATTTATATCTTAACTTTCCCCAAAATCAGCAATTGTCAAAAATACGTTCCTTTATAGATTCCCTTTTTCACGGGAATGACAGTTTAATCCATTTAGCGTAACGATTCCTTTCGTCTGGGCCTAGTGGTTTAGGTTCACTCCTTCTTCAGGTGATGAACCTCGGTAATGTCCTCATCTTCAGACTGCTTTTCATATAGCTTCAGGATGTACTGGCTTTTGTGAATCGCACGCTGGGGATTCCATAGCCGGGCGGGATGCCTTCGCGATCGAATCTTTCCTTGTAGAAAGGCCCATTTTCATAGTTATATTTGAGCTGTTTCTGTAAGGCTTTAAATTGGAAGTCTCTGAGTTCGTCCCTGGACATGGTTTCTCTTTCCGGGTTCCAGAACTTACGGTTTGGATCTAGTTGCATAGTTTGTCCCCCTTTGAGTGATTCTAATATTACTTTTTTTCGTGCATTATATTCGATGTCATCATAGGCAGAGAACTGGCTCCAGAGTAAGTTTCATTTTTTCCTTTTCATCTTTTTGAATACAGATATTGACACGCCAGGATTTGTCATCTTGATTTGGAAAATCCTCCCGAAAATGCGCGCCACGGCTTTCCTCTCTTTTCAAAGCGGCCTTTAGAATCATTTCTGATACGGTAAGTTTATGTTGGAAAGTGAACAGGGACCAACCATCTTTAGATTTGATAAAGGAAAGACCGGGAACCGAATCCTTTAAAGCTTCCAATCGGCTGAGCCCCTCTTCCAATTTTTTTCGGTGCCTTACAGCTCCGGCGCATTCTCCCATGATTGCTGTCAATTGCGTCTGTAATTCTGCTAAGTTCTGATTCGGATACTTCCCCCCTTGATTTCGCCCAAAGCTTTCCATAATCTTCTCAATGGCTTGGTGGGCTTGGTCCAGCCGGAATAAACGGACTTCTCCGCATCGGTTAGCTAATCTGGCCGCCAGCGAGCCAGCCATGGATCCAAAAACAAATGTCTCGGCCAAGGCATTACCCCCTAACCGGTTTGCTCCGTGAACTCCACCCATGACTTCGCCGGCCGTATATAGTCCTTCAATTGATGTACCCAGACGCCCGTCAACTTTGACCCCGCCCATAAAGAAATGAGCGGCTGGATGAACTTTTATGGCATCTTTTTTCAGGTTTTCAATTTTCTCGATCTCATCTCTTGGTAATTCGCTTAAATCAAGATATACCAAACCACCTTCTTCTTCGTCCCTCATCATCTCACGGGCCACAATTCGAGTGATGACATCCCGCGTGAAGGTCGTGGTTATGCCGCTTGAGGCGATCAGGTCCTCTTCATCCGCGTTCTTAAGCTTTGCTCCTTTCAGTAAAAACACTTCTACAGGCGGAAGGCGCCTGGGAACACCGGGTTCTTGCCGGTTAACGATTACAAACTGAACGAACTCCATGTCCTGAAGCGTCAATCCTGCCTCATAGGCCAATACATAACCTTCACCGGTGGCGGCCGGCACGTTGGTGGTTTCCGGATAAAGCGCGCCACCGCCGCCGGTCGCCAACACCACCGATTTTGCAGAAATAGCGGCCCATTCCCCTTGTTGATTGATCCCCAAAATCCCACTGATCCGGCCATCCTGCATTAAAAGCCGGACAGCTTTATAGCCCTCTAATTTGGCGATGTTCAGGCCATCAGCATACTTCACAAGAGGAGAAAGCAAGGCCAGACCGCTATGCTTGGACGTGGTTAGCCTTCGCGCTACCGAATGTCCACCTCGAGGCATTAATACATATTTCCCTTTGGTGTCCTTTTCAAAATAAACCCCCATCCGCTCCAGGGCCTTGACCTCTGATGGAACTTGATTCGTCAGAATACGCGCCAGTTCAGGTTGATTGAGCCAGCATCCCCCGACCATGGTGTCCTCGTAATGGCGCTGGGGAGAATCTTCACCATGACCTTCCTTAATTGCGGCTGAAAATCCACCATAAGAAATGGCTGAATTATTGCCATATCCAACTTTAGATATCGAAAGGATTGTGACCTGACAGCCCTGGCGGCATGCCTCTATGGCGGCGCGAACCCCGGCCGCACCACCCCCAATTACCAGGACCTCGGTCTCCACAACCTGATGTATTATAGGGGCCATCAAGATGTCTTTCTAGTTTATCTTTATCAAAACGATAGATTTATCCCGAGTACGACTCACTGACTCCCGGTCTGGATAAATGTGGCAACGAATTGGGCTACATCCTGCAATCGTTCAAAATGCTTCAACTGCTCCAGTGTTTGACGGACCTCTTCGTCCGATAAGAGGCTTTTGGCGCATTGTTGAAACTTCTGTTCTAGGTCCGGCCAGTTTAGAGGATTGCCTGGGGTGCCTTTGGCCTCTGTAACTTGCGAAGAATAAGTGTCACCGGAATTCATCCGCACCTGTATCTCCACGGATAAAGATCTCTGGTCTCCATAATTGGGTTTTACTTTTTTGATTAGAGTCTGGAGGGCCGGGTCTTCAATCTTCTCTGATGTGAACTGGTCCAGCCCTATTTGGCCATCCAGGATCGCCCTGGCGACGCAGTATTCCAGGCTGAATTTGGCCTCGGTCTCTGTTTTTGGCCTGGGATGAATCAAAAGGTACTTGACACCCGAAGTAATCGAAACTTCTATCTCTTCAATGTTATCTACATTTAGAGAATAATTCTGCGCAATGTCCAGGGCGCAGTCAATGGCTGTGTGCGTGCCTGCACAGCAGGGATAAAGTTTGTAAGAGATTCCAGAGTGTAAAATTTCAAGAGGCGCTCCCAAAGATTCAACCGCCTGCTCCAATCTGGTCATATCTCCACGGCTGAAATTTTCAAAAAATCCGAAACGATCTTCAAGCGCGCTCTCACTGGCGCTCATCCCCTCGGAGGCCAGCAAGGAAGCTAAAATGGCGTTGGAGGCTGCGCTTCCTGACATGAGGGGTTTGGCCATGGTTCCGTTATTACATCTGAGTCCTGAAGCAAGGTTCGTTGCGAGCCCCAGGGCCATCCGGATTTGATCTGAATCTAAACCAAGTAGCTTTGAGCAGGCCGCCGTTTGCATCAGGACTCCCAGCGGCCCCACCGGGAACCAGCCCTGAATGACAAAATTTGGATTCAGCGCCCGGCCTAGTCTGGCCCCGACCTCGAACCCAACCACATAAGCCAGGATGACCTCTTCCCCGGTTAGGTGCTCGTACTCACCTAAGGCAAAAAGAGCGGGAAGAAGCTGGATGCTCGGATGCGCCATCATAACCGCATTGGTGTCATCATAATCCAAGGCATGAGCTGCCGTGCCATTGGCCAGGGCGGCCAGCATAACCGACGTTTTCAGATCACTTCCCCATACGGTGGCCTGGGGCTTTCCGCCCATGCCTGTTATGATTCTTCTCACAATGACGGAGCTTTCTTCCGAGATGCCCGCTAAGGTCACTCCCACATAATCCATAATGGAGACCTTGGCCCTCTCCAGGGCCTCTTGAGACAGATCGTTCCGATCATACCGTGTAATAAATTCAGCGATCGTTTGGGTGGGGCTCATTTTTATTCATCTCCGACGATTAACAGGGGAAAGGCCGTCTGCCTTGAGAGGCAGACGACCTCCTAATCAACTCACCATCCGGGGATCAGTGTTTCTCCAGCCATACTAGCTCACCCATGAGCGGATCATTGGGGTGGTAGTAATAAGGACGGTGAACATAAGGCCAGTGGGCGTTAAACCGATCCTGAGTATATAGAAAAGTCGTGGCTCCGTCCCTCATCAACTCTTTTTGAATCTCATGGATCAGTGCGGTGCGCTTCTGTTTGTCCAGGGTTCTCCTTTGTTCGACAATCAGTTTCCAGACCTTTCGGTTGCACCATTTATAAGTGGTGGTTTCTTCGGGCGAACCGAAGTAATGGCCGAGCCAGTCATCCGGGTCGTATCCGGCCGTCATTACATGCAAAGCCATTTCGTAGTTAAACCGATAAATCTTGTTAAAGTACTGGGCCATCTCCATGGTCTTCAGATTAGCCTGGATGCCCACCCCCTTGAGCATCTCCTTGATCACCTGGGCTGGCATAGTCATGTAAGGCAGGTTCCACGTGATAAAATCTGTCTCAAACCCGTTGGGGTAGCCGGCCTCAGCTAGAAGTTTCTTGGCCTTTTCGGGGTTGTATTCCACCTGATCGGCTTCGGTTAATGAGTATGGAGGGAAATTAGGCACATTACCTATTTGGACCGTGCCAGCCCCGCCCCAGGCCAGCTTTAATAATTTCTTTTTATCAATGGCCATGCTAATGGCCTGCCTTACCCTCCTGTCATTGAAGGGCGGTTTGAGGGATTCATAATCCTTGACACAGGGCGGAACTCTGAGAATCCAGCAGTGCATGGATTTTCTTCTCAAGATCACAGCTTCGGGGGCTTCCTTCTTGATCGTTGGAACCTGGAAAAAATAGGGCCCGAACGCATCCAGCTTTTTGGCTAAAAAGGCTGACATCACCGCCGCAGGATCACGCATAATTTTTATATGGATCTTGTCCAAGTATGGCAGTCCCTTCTTGAAATAATTTGGATTCTTGACCAGGGTAATGTGGGAGCCGCGCACGAATTCCTTGAACATGAACGGCCCGGTGCCGATAGCCTTTCTCCTCAAATCCTCGAATTCCTCCACCGCTTCCTTGGGTACAATGGCAGACCAGTCAGAAGCTATATAAGGAATAAAAGGTGCATAAGGCTCTTTGGTCTTGAATATAATGGTGTATTTATCCGGCGTCTCGATCGAGGTCAATCTGTTCTCGAAATAGTATTTATGCTTGAACTTGGAACTTTTACCATACATCCCGGCCATCCTTTCGATGCTGTACTTAACGTCCGCTGAAGTGAGTTCGCGGCCGTTGACCGGCGGGAGATCATGAAAACGAACGCCCTTACGGATCTTGAATTCATAGGTGAGATCGTTGATTCGTCTCCAGCTTTCAGCCAGATCGAGTTCGACACCCGTCAGATCCCTGTTCCAGCGCAAAAGGCGGTTGTTAGTGTTATTTGTAACCATGGTTGTTTGCTGGTAAGTCTCCATGTGCGGATCAAGGGATCTTGGAGGCGTCATGGCGACACGAAGCGTCCCCCCGTATTGCGGTTCCACAGCTATGGCAGGGGCCACAACGAATAAACCGATCATAAATAGAGATAATAAACAAATGAGCCATGCATTGGTTCCCTTCAGAACCAGGAATCTTGCTTTTGGTAATGGTTTCATTTTGTTCCTCCTCCTGAAAAAAGTAAGAGTGATCTTATGTTATATGAACGCTTTCCGCGTTGGCCAGCAGGGGATTAAATATCGAGTGTACTGTTTTCAAAATCATTCGTGTCAATATCAATCTTGTATTTGAAGTTATCCGCTCTTATAAAATAATTCACTATTTCGAACGGTTCATCAGAGGGGAGCCAGAAGAAGACCTGGGCGCGAACAAACGAATCAAAAACCTGGCATCGAAGAATCTTTGCGATATCCGGATCTGCGGGAATCGCCTCGAGGTACATTTCACCTCGACCAATCTTCAGGTCCATTTTTTCTTGCAAAATTTTGATGATGGCCTTTTTTTCGGCAATATCTTTTAAGGTAATATGCTTTGCAATCCCTAAAGGCATAAAATTTTCAAAAAAATGGAGAGGGGTTCCTTTGCGCAGAAGGACCCTGCGGATCTGAGCAATTTCGTCTGCATTGGAGAGGCCGAAAAAGGCGCGGATGTCATGTGCTACCCGAGTTTGTCCAACCTTTACTTTCTGGATGCCGAGAGGCTTGATCTCACTTCTTTCTATGCTGAGCACGATGTCTCTAACGCTGGTATAAATGGATTGTTTCTTGGCGGGAATTGTTTGCGACACAAAGGTTCCTCTGCCGCGATTGCGAACGATAAGCCCTTCCATTTCAAGTTGAGAGAGGGCCTTACGAACCGTAATTCTACTGACTCCGAAATGCTGGACAAAGCCTTCCTCGCTTAACAATTTACCGCCAGGTTCATATTGTCCGGAAGTAATCCTGTTTCTGAGGGTGGACGCGATGCGGCTGTAGAGAGGAATGACCTCTTTTTGTAAAGAAGGTTTCATCATCTTTTTATTTTTAAGAAAAGGATTTTTGGCTATAAAGTTATGTCTTTAATACTAAATGTTAATGGCCGTTCTCCTGATTGTCAAGCAAAAAAAGACGCCAGGTTGATATGACTACCCGTTCGGCCTAAACATTAAAAGCCCTGCCGGTGACTTAGAAAAAGAGGGCGCTTAAAACTGGCCGTCCGGTTCCAGAATGGGTGTTTGCTGACCAAAAAGGAGAGATGCTTAATCGAAGCTCTTTTTGAGAGACCGTTTTTCGGTGTCTAGAATGTACAGGATTTCGCAGAATACACACCCATGACCCAAGAGACATACTTATGCCACCATACGGCTTCTCAAGGTCATAATGTGGGGGATGTAAGCTATCAGCTGGGCCATTCGGGTATGACATTACCTGCGATACCTGTGGTCACTGCATACCGGGTAAGTTTAAATCAGAGGTGCATGAACTTGACAGGCTGCAACCAAATGCAACTTAGACGCAGCCAGTTAAAGGTGAATCTTCTTTTATCTAATGATTTTAATTAATTATTATATTCTGTATCAAAGCGAATAATTGACGAGATGGAATCGTTCATGAATTGGAAGTTGAAATACTCGTTCTTGGCGATGGCGCAGTTGATGTTTAAAGCACAGTGCTTCAGGCAGACCCTATCGCTTTCATCAAACTCTCCAAAACAGTTTAAACGACCTTCCAATTCCTCACTCGTCAGAAATTTTTTCATTAAAGTTCCTCCTTAATTAAACCAACCCCTCTCTCAGGCTTCGGCCGTAACAAAACTCTGTTTTTATTATAGCGGCCTTGAGTAGATGTAGCAAGTCTTTCTTCAACCCGTGTCAGGCATTAGTTGATAAAGACATGTCGGTAGAGCCGCATGTTTTCGACGGCAATACCGGTTCCGAGGACAACGCTCTTCAGAGGGTCTTCGGTCATGTTCACTTTAAGCTTGGTGTAATGGGAGATCAATTTATCCAGCCCCTTGAGTAAGGCGCCTCCACCAGTTAAGGTAATCCCGCTGTCATAAATATCTGATGAAAGTTCAGGGGGGGTTTTTTCCAGGGCCCTTCGGATGGCCTGGAGAATAGCCTGGATGGGTTCGGCCAAGGCGGTGCGTATTTCTTTCTCAGTCACGGTCACGACTTTGGGCCGTCCGGAAACGACATCCTTACCCGCGATATCATAAGTGGGGGGCGCCTCTTTAGGGAAGGCGTTGCCAATGATCATTTTTGTCTGCTCCGCCGAGTTTTCGCCGATGAGGAGCTGAAATTTTCTTTGCATGTAACGCGTGACGGCATCGTTAGCTTCGTCTCCAGCAACCCGGATGGATTCAGCATAGGCAATGGCGGATAGGCTGATCACGGCCACCTCTGTTGTTCCGCCGCCGATGTCCACGACCATACGCCCGTATGGTTCCTCAATATTGAGGTTAGCGCCGATGGCTGCCGCCATTGGTTCGTCTATCAGATGAACCGATCGGGCGCCGGCCGACTCCGCAGCTTCTATGACGGCTCGTTTTTCAACCTGGGTGATTCCGATGGGCACTCCAATTACTATTCGAGGGTGGATCATGCGGGACCCCTGGACCTTGGTCAGGAAGTATTTGATCATTTCCTGGGTGACCTTGAAGTCTGCGATGACACCATCTTTCATGGGCCGGATGGCCTCGATTTTTTTAGGAGTCCGTCCCAGGAATTCTTTGGCTTCCTGGCCCACAGCCAGGAGTTTACCAGTCTCCCGGGCCAGGGCGACAACAGAGGGTTCGTTCAAAACGATGCCACTGCCTTTCTGGTAGATCAGCGTATTGGCCGTGCCCAGGTCCATGGCTAGGTCCTTTGAAAAAAAGCCTAATATTTTGTCAAAAAACATCAGTCATCAAGCTCCGTTTGAGGAAGGTGAGGTTTCCGGTTCCTGCAGTAAAGCCAGGGTTTGATGGATCAGGTCTTCGGCCCGGAGGGTTGGAGACGGATAAGGGGCCGTGACGGCTTTAATTTGAAGGGAGGCATGCCCTTGAGACGATTCTGCCGTCTGTTTTTCCAGGGTCTCGATCAGGTTCGATCGAATTTGATTGACCTCCGCTTCGGAGCGGTTCAGGAGAGCCACGCCAAAGGTGCCGTAGGTAAGATGTCCCAGTTCGATATCTTCTTCGGTCTGCGCGAGCAGGTGCTCGGCTGCTTTTTTGAGAGTCATTTCGGCCGCTTCCTGACCGAGGTTGAGACTGACTGCCTCCAGGTTTTCCAGCCTGATTATTATTAGGGCCAGAGGAGTCGAAGTTGATTTGAGCATCCGCGCCACACAGTGGCAGAATTCAGACCGGTGAGGCAAGCCGGTCTGAGAATCCAGACGGCTGAAATCAGAGATGCGTCCCAGGAGAAGCTCCAGCTCCAACGAAGCGGCCAGTCTGTCGGCTGACATCTCCAAGGCCTGGGCTTTGGTCTCGTCAATGTTGAAAGGTTCTCGGGCGCTCAGGCAGACAGCCCCCAGGAGGCGGCGGCCCCAGATCAGGGGCAAGCCGGCAAAGGCGGTGAAGTCTTTAAAAGGTTCCTCGGGATAAAAGATATAGGATTTATTCGTGCCCAGTGGAATTCGTTTAAGGTTAAGGGGCTTTTTTTCCCGCATCACCCAGCCCATCAGGCCCTGGTTTGCCTTGAAGAGATTTTTATGCAGGGGATAGCTGCGGTATGCGTCGTGAGTGATCAACTGGTATTGGGTTCGGTCCTCCGGAAGGATGCTCGCCAGAAAGCAGGCGTCCGCTCCCACGTACTTCCGGAGCAGGGCTGCGGCCTGACGCAGGTGTTCACCGGACTGATCCCTCTTGTAAAGAGCGCCTTCCAGGTCACTCAAGAATTTCATGGCTTCCTTACGGCGCTGGCCCTCGTTTATTGTCCGGAGGCGCTTAAGGGTCATTTCCAGCACCTGGCCGAATTGATGAAGGATTTTCTGGCTCTTGTCTGTAAAGACGTATCGCTGTTTGCTGTCCACGGCCAGCACGCCGTTAATCCCTGGCAGCGGCACGGCTATAAAGGACTTGATGGACTCGTCAGTCCGGTAAAATAGAAGACGACGCGTGTCCAGGTCGAATTTATCAACATTCACGGATTTGTTATTTTTCAAGACCCAGCCCACAAGTCCTTCCCCAGGGCCGATGCGGACGTCTGGATTGATGTTTTGGCTCAAGGAATGATGGGCCACTAGCTGAAGCGATTCGCCCGGCTTCGGGGCCAGGAATAGGGCGGTGGTATAGGCCTCGGTTGTATTGCTAATGAGTTCAATCAGACCTTGGACCTCTTTATTTAGTAATAGCATTCTGGCCATAGTTAGCCGTTGGACCAGTCTTTGAACAAGGCGTCTTTCCTTTGCAGTCTTCCCTTGATAAAATATTATTCACACTGGTGTCAACTGATTTTTCTCCGGTTGGTTCACCTCTTTTATGTAGTCGTATATTCTTGACATCTCGGAGAAGTAATGTTATGCGATAAACATAAGCTCACTCTCGGACCAGATCCGAGACATCCTCGCTCTTCCCCGGGAGGAAGGGCTGTGAGACCGTGAGGAGGTTTTAATCATAAAATGGAACCTAGACGTTACGAAACCCTGTTTCTTCTCCATCCTGACCTGCCTGAAGAGGAAATCAGCGAAATTAAAAAGAAATGCACCGATATCATTGACCAGACGCAGGGTCAGCTACTCAAACTGGATGAATGGGGTCACCGCAAGCTGGCTTATGAAATTCAGGGCCAGAGCCGCGGCTATTACTTTCTGATGGATTATGTGGGCCAGCCTGCCATGGTAGTGGAGATCGAACGCCAAATGCGCCTTGATGAACGGGTTTTCAGGTACATGAGTGTGATTCAGGAAAGATGGTTCAACGAGGAGAAATACCAGCAGGAGCTGGCCCGGCAGGAGGCTGAGGCGAAAAAAGCACTGGAGGAAGCCGAGGCAAGGGCCAAAGAGCGGGCCGAAGAAATCGAGCTGAAAGAGGATTCGACTTCTGCGATAACCGCGGCGGATTCAGTTATTGAAGATAAAACTGAGGATGAGGTTGAGGCAAAGGCCATAGAGAGTTCCACAGAGGGAACTGAGGACCTGACTGAAGATGAGGCGGTGGAGCCGAAGGAGACGTCTTCAGATTCCGAGTCTGACCAATCACAAACCGAGCCGCATCCGGGCTGATGAGAGGAGTTTTTCATGGCCGCCCCAATGAACCGCAATAAGAGAAGAAGACCCTACCATCGCCGTAAGGTTTGCCGTTTTTGCTCTGACACGAGCTTGACCATAGATTATAAGGACGCCAATGTCCTGCGCCTTTTTACCAGCGATCGTGGCAAGATGATTCCTCGCCGGATCACAGGCACTTGCGCCAAACATCAACGCCAACTTTCCATTGCCATCAAACGGGCTCGGGAAATGGCCCTTCTCCCGTATGCAGCTTTGGCAGGGAGTAGCTGAGCGTTTGAACTTTATTATCACCGGAAAGCTAAGGACAGGGGCCGCTCCGGTTTTAGATGTGGTCAGGGCTGGGTGAAACAAGGGTTATGAGCGAAGATCATGAAGTCCGCTCAACCGTGGGGCTCGTAATACGCGATCCCGCGCTGGTCCTGGGAATCCTGGCCTCAGTATTCCTGTTTTTCTCGATGCTCCTGTTTCCGGTCTTCGGAATATTGGTTGGTCTATTCACGCCGCTTCCGCTTCTTTATTTTTATTATCAACGGGGAAGAACCATTGGTCTGGTCATGATCGGGCTGGCAACCCTGGTCGTAGGGATCATTTTCTTCATGGATTCCAACCTAGCCGGTGGGCTGATGTTTTTGGGGTACGGTCTGCTGGTGGTGGTCATGGCTGAGAGCTTACGGTTCTCTTTGCCTCCGGAAAAGGTGATCGGTTATCCGGCAGCAGCCTTGCTCGGGCTGGGGTTAGCGGTTTTGATCGTTTCAAGCACGTTTCATGGGCAGAGTCCCTGGGCCTATGGACAGAATGTCATTAAGACCCACATCGAGGAGACGTTCAGGATTTACCAGGACATCTTAACCGCGGCGCAGCAAAGCCGCGCCCCTTTAGAATCAGATCAGGCCGAAGATCGTTCTGGCATAACCGGTGAGGACGAGGGGCGAAAAATAGAGGCCGAGTTCCCGTCAGCAGCCCCGGATGAGGAGTTTGGCAAACTCGCCAGTCTTTTTGTGCGCATTTTCCCCGGCCTGATGATTATAGGAGTGCTCCTTCTGGCCTGGATCAATTTTATGGCCGTCCGATGGCTCCTGGCGTGGAAGGGGGTTCTGCCGCATCATCTGGCTGATCTTAAGAAGTGGAAGGCGCCGGAGGTTTTGATTTGGGGAGTTATTCTTTTCGGTTTTTGCGTGATTTTGCCAATAGAGGCATCCCGGAGTATCGGGCTTAACGGCCTCATGGTTTTAGCCCTGATCTATTTCTTTGCGGGCTTATCTGTTGTGGCCTACTGGTTTGATCTTAAGGCGGTGCCGCGCTTTTTTCGAGTAATTACTTATATGATCATTGCCTTGCAGCAGTATCTGGGTCTGATTATAGTTGGGTTGGGCCTGTTCGATCTTTGGTTTGATTTCAGGAGGCTGAAAAAGGCTCAGTCCAACTCCTGAGCCTGGAGTTTGGGCGTGATGATGAAAGGAGAACAATAATGAGGGTCATCCTGACTACGGATGTGGAGGCCTTAGGTTTAGTCGGTCAGATAGTTGACGTTTCCCGTGGATATGCCCGGAATAAACTTATCCCCGGCCAGTTGGCTGTTGAGGCCACGCCGGGCAATTTGAAGGTCCATGAAAAGGCACGAACCGAATTCGAGGTTCGGTCTCTGAAGGAAAAGGAACAGGCTGAACAGATAGCAAGGCAGATTGAAAAAGTTTTCTTGACCATGGCCCAGAAGGCTGGTGAAAAGGATAAGCTATACGGTTCGGTCACCAGCATGGACCTGGCCAGGGCCATGGCCGAGCAAGGGCTGGAGGTTGATCGTCGCAAGATCAAGCTGGCTGAACCGATCAAGGCCCTGGGTGATTATGAGATTCCGATTAGACTTCATTCAGAAGTTACTGCTATGATAAAGGTTTCAGTGATCAGGGCGGAGGATTGACCCATTTCGGTGCAGCCATGCTTGAGGTCACATCAGATGAAAGGGAGCTTACAGCTTGGTTGAAGGTATAAAGGCATCCGAAGCCGCGGTGAGGCAGACTGGCGCTGCTGGCGCCAAGGTGGAAGAGCTTAAGCTTCCTCCGCAGAGCCTTGAGGCCGAACAATCGGTCCTGGGGGCCATTCTACGGGATGAGACTGCCTTGGTTCGAGTCTTAGAGGTGCGAACCGAGGCAGAAGATTTTTACCGCGAGGCGCATGGCCTCATCTTTGCCAGTATGCGGGGTCTATTCGAGCGCGGCGATCCGGTGGACCTGATTACTCTCTCCGAGGCCCTGAAAAAGACCGGGACCCTGGACAAAGTTGGTGGACCGGCCTATCTGGCGGAGTTGGCCGATGCGGTCGGTACCGCGGCCAACGTTGAACATTATGCCCGCATTGTACGCGAGAAGGCGGTGCTCAGACGGCTTATTACCACCTCCGGCCAGATTTCTGAACAATGCTTTGCTTCGGTTGGCGAGGTGGACCAGGTCCTGGATGATGCGGAAAGGTCTATCTTTTCCATCCGTGACACGCGGCTCGAACAAACGCTTCAGCCTATAGACAGTGGGATGCTGACCAGGACCATTAAAATTATTGAGGATCGGTATGGGAGCGGCGGTTCGATCATTGGCGTTCCCACCGGCTTCAAGGATTTGGACCTGCTGACCTCTGGATTCCAGCCTTCAGACCTGATCATAATCGCTGGCCGTCCTTCCATGGGCAAGACGGCTCTGGCCCTCAACATCGCCATGAATGCCGCCATCCCGGACGAAAGGGATATGAAAGAGGGGGACCCATACAGCGTCGCCTTTTTCTCCCTGGAGATGTCCCAGAACCAGATACTTCTCCGCCTGCTCTGTTCCCTGGCCCGGATTGACCTTCATGCCGTGCGCACCGGCCGGCTGCGGGGTTCGGATTTTACTCTCCTGACCGAGGCTGCAACCAAGCTGACCGAGGCGCCCATTTACATTGACGATAGCGGGGACCTCAGTATTCTGGATATCCGCGCCAAGGCCCGGCGGCTTAAATCCAGACTCCTGAACCAGGGCCAGAACTTGGGCATGATCATTGTTGATTATCTTCAACTAGTCAGGGGCCTGAGCCCTGAAGGCAGAAGGGGCCGGAGCGACAACCGCGAGCAGGAGATTTCGGAAATCAGCCGCTCCCTCAAGGCCCTGGCCAAGGAACTGAACATGCCGGTGGTCGCGCTGTCCCAGTTAAACCGCCAGGTGGAGAGCCGGCCTGACCGCAAGCCTATCCTGGCCGACCTGAGGGAATCCGGGGCCATTGAACAGGATGCGGACGTAATCACCTTTGTCTTTCGCGAGGAAATTTACAAACCTGACTATGAAGAGGTCAAAGGCAAGGCCGAGCTTCTGGTCGGTAAACAGCGTAACGGCCCCACCGGTGTGGTGCATCTGACCTTCCTGTCCCCCTGCGCCCGGTTCAGGTCTGCGGCCCGGCATGAGGCGGAGTATTAATGGCGAAGGATAAGAACCTCCTTAACCAGATTCATTCGCAAGGAGCCGTAACTTATTAGTAAGTTAGAAGGCCAGACAACCGGGCTTAAGTCCAACCAACTCCACCGGCTGCGAAAGATTTACCGTCGCCGGGTTCCCCCTAAATCACTTATCAGTCTCGAGCTGGCCCGGGAGATATCCGGGATTTCATTCGAGATCGGCCGCCAGGTCGGATTGCTGCTAAATCGTTCCGGGTCGGTCGCTTCGGTTGTGGTCGGAGACAGCCGCGGCCTGTTTCTTCCGATCATGGGTCGGCAGAGAGGCGCTCTAACCCGGCTTAAAGGCCTCCGTCTGGTGCATACGCATCTGTCCGGTGAGGGCCTCACTCAGGATGACCTCAACGACCTAGCTGCGCTCCGCCTGGACATGATTGCGGCCATTCAGGTCGGCCCGGAAGGCCTTCCTCAAATGATCGAGGCCGCCCATCTCCTGCCGGCCAATGACGGCAGGGAGACGGTGGCTCGTATATCTGCGGCTAACGTGACCAGCCTGGATATTGATTTTTCCGTCTTGATCCGGTCCCTGGAAGATGAGCTGGCCAGGACTCAAAAGGTCGCCCAGGCGGCCGGGTCCGTGGATCGGGCTATTCTGGTCAGTGTGACCGCTGTTAATAAGGCAAAGGCCGAGGATCATCTGGCCGAACTGGAGGAACTGGCTCAGACCGCGGGGCTCGAAGTCCTGGACAGGATTCTGCTTCATCAGCGCAAAAGCAGGTCCTCGCGTCTCCTTAGCCGGGACCGGCTCAGTGAGCTGACTATTCGAGCCTTTCAGCTGGGTGCGGACCTCCTTGTCTTTGGTCAGGATTTGAGTCCGGCTGAGATCAACAGGCTGAGCGATTTGATTGAACTGCGGATCATTGACCGCACACAACTCATTCTGGATATCTTCGCCCAACGAGCCCGAACCCGGGAAGGCAAGATTCAGGTGGAGATGGCCCAGCTCAACTACCTTCTCCCCCGGCTGATCAGGAAGAATACAGCCATGTCGCGCCTGACCGGCGGCATCGGGGGAAGGGGACCGGGTGAAACCAAGCTGGAAATCAACCGCCGCCGGGTGCGGGAAAGAATATCCCGCTTGAAAAAAGAGCTGGAACTCATCAAGGCCCAGCGCGGCAGGCACCGTGCCCGTCGGGCCCGGGAAGGCCTGCCTGTGGTTTCCATTATAGGCTATACCAACGCGGGCAAGTCTACCCTCCTCAATAATCTGACCCACAGCAACGTGCTGGCCGAAGACCGCCTTTTCGCCACCCTTGACCCCACCAGCCGAAGGCTCAAGTTCCCTCGGGACCGGGCGATCATCATCACTGATACGGTTGGTTTTATCGAGGATTTGCCGCCTGACCTTATTAACGCCCTGGCCGCAACCCTGGAAGAGCTTTCAATCGCGGACCTGCTGCTCCATGTCATTGATACATCCAACCCCCGATTTTCCGAACAGATTCAAACCGTGAACGACCTGCTCGCCAGGCTTGACCTCTCGCACATTCCGGTCTTGCCTGTCCTGAACAAGGTTGACCTGGTTGATCCCAAGATCGTTCCGGGCCTGGCCGGGAGGTACAGGGCCCTGGCCCTGTCTGCCATTGATCCGGACACTTTCTCTCCCCTGGTCAAGGAGCTTCAGCGCCGTTTACACTGGTTTGACGACTTGCCCCTGAAGGCCAAGGGATATGCGCTTTAGCGTCCATTTAAGTACAGTGTCGCAGGGAATAAACCGCATCACCTGGAAACTGTGAAAAAAATTTTATGAGGCAGAATATGAAGAAACCCAGATTCCTTATGCTGTGTCTTGTCTTTTTTTTAGTCCTTTGGTTCCCCCTTTTAAAAGCTGACAATGCAGGGGCCGCCCAGAGCCTGTGGTCCCAGAAAGTCAAATTCCATCATCCGCTCAAGGACGTCTACACTGCCAGCCAGCCCATCTCCGGCTGCGCCTGGGTGGAGACCGACGACGGGGTCGTGCTCATAGACACCTTGCTGACCAAATGGGCCGCCAGGCAAGCATTAAACAAGATCCACGAGACCAGCGGCAAGGTGAAATATATTATCTACACGCATGGCCACCTGGATCATGTGGGCGGATGCGCGGTCTTCATGGCTGACTGTCCAAAGGAGATAATAGCCAACAAGTACGTGCCCGACCGGCTGGATAAGTACAAAATGCTGGCGGAGCACCGGGCCCGCATCGCATCGCAGCAGTTTAATATTCCTGCAAGACCAAGGCAGGTTTATGACTGGATCTATCCGACCAGAACTTTTTTAGGCACATTGACCCTTTCTATTGGCGGCAAGACATTTGAACTCCATTCCGCCCGCGGGGAAACAGACGACGTCTGCTGGATCTGGGTCCCGGAGATCAGAGCGGCCTTTATCGGGGACCTGCTCATCGGTACCTTCCCAAACATTGGCAACCCCTGGAAACCGACGCGGTTTACACTGGACTGGGCCAAGGTTCTGGAAGAAGTGCGAGCCAAGAATCCGGAGTTCGTCTTTTGTAATGGGGCCGGGATTGTTTACCAAGGGAAAGAGGCTCTGGAAGTTCTGGAAGACACCATTGAGGCCATCCGCAGTCTGCATG
This sequence comes from Deltaproteobacteria bacterium, assembly GCA_019308995.1. Classification (NCBI taxonomy): domain Bacteria; kingdom Pseudomonadati; phylum Myxococcota; class Myxococcia; species Deltaproteobacteria bacterium. The sequence continues at coordinate 22,763 of JAFDHD010000018.1, forward strand.
ATCAGGTCGTTGAGTGCATCAACAAAGACATGCACATAACAGAAATGATTCATGCCGTTAAACTGCCAGATCACCTCAAAGACAAACCCTATCTTCGGTTCACATACTCCCGGCCGGAATTCTTCGTCTTCAACACCTACCGCTGGTACCATGGCTACTTTGATCACAATCCGGCTAACCTTCTGCCGCGGCCCCAGAAAGAGGTGAACGCAGAGATTTTTAAGCTTATCGGGGATCAGGATAAAATCCTGCGCAGAGCCAGGGAGCTCTTTAACCAGGGCCAGGCGCAGCTCGGGCTTCAAGTTCTGGATGTACTCATTCAGGCTGTTCCAGATAATATCGCGGCGCGTAAATTACGCATTAAAATCATGGAAGCGCTTAGCTTAGGTGATTACTGCTGGATGTCCCGCAACGCCTGGACTCATTTCATAAAAAAAGACAGACAGTTCATATACTTAAATAGTAATCCTTAAAGTTTTACTTTCAACTCAGGTGAAATCAAATCACCTTATGCTGTTTGGCCTTTCATTGCCTCTGCCTTAAGGCGGTTGAGGGCCTAGAGTCAGTCAAGTATTTTCGGCCCAAACGACGCTTGAGATGAAGCCGGTGAAAATTTTGGACTCCTATCGAGTTTGGTGTTATCCTTGATGAACTCAAACATTCAGAACCAGAGGCTGGAGAAGGTTTGACGCATGCGTGCTGACAGGATTATCCGGATCATCGCTTTGATCCTTTTATGCACCCTGGTTTATTATTTCAGCTACGACCAGGGACGCCGGACTATTAAACCCCGCGTTGACAAGCTTGAGCAGGCCTTGGCCGCCAAGGAGAGGGTCATTGAGGCCCTGGCTTTAGAGGTCCGCCGCCAGAAAGAAAAGGCGGCCAGGCTGGAGGAACAACTGAACCAGGGCGTCCGGGGTGATGTCGCTAAACCTGCCAACCAGGCCCTGGCCAAGGTCTTGATCCGGCTTGGCTCGTCCCGGACCCTGCTCGACCGACGCCTGGTTGTCGCCTGTCTCGAGATTGATCGCGAGGCAAAGCAGGCCATGCTCCAGTTTAACTTCCTCGAAGAAAACAGAATTCAGCCCGTGCTCGTCAAGGTTGGCCAGAGTGTCACCTTCACCTTGGCTGATAAGAAATACATCATTATTTTGGATCAGCTGCTCCCCTCCTCGGTACGCCTGCAGCTCATGACTCAATCGTGATGCATCAGTCATGAACGATAACCTGGAAATCATCCTGAATTTCCTGAGAGAACGTTCAACCCAGGCCCAGGACTGGCTTAAGTCCCCATATCTTTATCTTGATCCTGAGGGTGTCCAGTATTTATTTCAGGAGTTGACCGGCCTCAAAGGTTTGCCTTCGATGAGGCTCGATCCTGGGGAAGGCCGGGCTGAACTGAGGCTCGAAAGCGGCCCCGGCTCTGAACTTCCGCTTCATCTGGTGTATCAGGCCCTGGTTCCCCTGGTCAGGCAAAAAGCGCCTCTGATAAATAGAAAGGAAGAGCTGACTGGATTGGTCCAAAGCTATGCCTGGGTCCAGGGCATGCTCCAGGGAACGCGTTTCCCGGACGGTGCTTTCAATATCGAAATCCTTTTTCACGGGACACGAGGGCTGCTCTTTTATACCAGGGACTTTTTTAGCTCCATGCTGCGGCCCCTCCTGGACCATGACCGGATTTTTACCCTGCAGTGCCCGGTCGAGGCCCTGGTTTACGTGCATGGCCCGGTCATGAAGCAGATCTTTTACCACCATACATATGGCGACAACAAGGAGCATGACTGGCTGCCTCTGGTGCCGGTGGCCATCCAGGCATGTAAGGCGGATGGCTCCAGCCCCGGAACCAGTGAGAACGCGTGCTCAGCTAGGAGCTGATCTGCCTGGGGAAACCGGGTGGATTTTATTTTATCTTTTATGAAAGCAGGTCAGGCCTTATGATCCTTTTACTGTTTTTCTTTTTTATCGTCCTCTTCGTCTCATTTATCTGCTCGTTCTCAGAGGCGGTCCTCCTGTCTCTCACCCACAGCCATGCCGCCTTGCTGGAAAAACAGGGACTCAGGAGCGGGCGGATTCTTGTGGGGCTGAAGGAAAGGATAAATCGTCCCCTGGCGGCCATTTTGACCTTAAATACCATTGCCAACACCCTAGGCGCCGCCGGTGTCGGGGCTCAGACCCTCCACCTCTATGGCAGCAAATGGGTTGCCTTGTCATCAGGGGTGCTAACTTTTTGCATCTTGATTCTGGCGGAGATCGTTCCCAAGACGCTGGGGGCGGTTTACTGGAAGCAATTGTCATCTCCGGCCGCATATTTGATTCGCTTTTTAATCGTCGTTGCCTATCCGTTTGTCGTTATCATTGAAGGCGTTTCCCGTTTGATTGGGACCCGGAAGGATATCATCAAAATAACGCGGGAGGAGGTAATTGTGGCGGCCGAAATCGGCGAGGATGAAGGAGAATTAGTTCAAAGAGAGGAGCGCATCATAAAGAACCTCCTCCGTCTGAACAAAATATACGCCAGAGACATCCTGACCCCCAGGGCCGTTATTTTTGCGCAGCCTAAAGACCAGACCATAGGTGAGGTGCTCAAAGGGAATACTCCGCTCCGTTTTTCACGAATCCCTGTCTTTGGTGAAGACCTCGACGACATCATCGGTATGGTTTACCGATTTGAGCTTCTGGACCTGTTTTCGCGAGAACAGACTGACAAGAAGCTGGAAGCGATTGTCCATCCCGTTCATGTTGTGCCTGAATCCAAATCTATCGCCGAGATCCTCGACGAATTCATTAAACGGCGTGAACATCTCTTTCTGGTGGTGGATGAGTATGGAGGCACGGCCGGGATTGTGACCTTGGAAGATACGATTGAAACCCTGCTCGGCGTGGAGATCGTGGATGAATCTGATTCTATAGAAGATATGCAGGAGTATGCCCGGAGAAAGTGGGCTAAACGAAGGAGAGACGAAGGTCTCTATGAGTGAGTATAAATAAGGGGCCTTGTTTGAGCTTCTCTGCTTCCGTCCTTGACAGACAACATCTTTGCCTTATACTTTAGTTCAAGAGGCAGGTTTATCATGAGCTACTTAAGGAAAATTAAAGAGGAGATTTCATTCAGCCTGCATCTGCGCCGCGAGAAAACCGCCCGGCGTCTGGGCGAACTTTCCTCCCGCGAAAAGAGGCTTTATCTTTTCCGCAACACCCTCGACACCTCACCCAGGACCGAATCGTTTAGATCCTGAACGAAAATTAAGGCAAACGACAAAAATACGTTCCGAATTTTTACATCCTCTCTTTATTTCGTGCAAAATAATCGGGGCGCCAGACATTTCTAGTTTGGCGCCCCTCTGCCGAAGGCAATCTTTTCCCTGTTATGAACCGGTAGTTATTTTGTTAGAAACGATTTTACATCTAGATTGTTGACGGCCAAAGAGAAGGCCTCGCTCAGGGTTTTCTGACCGGTTTTTTGGCCTAGCAGATTGTATTTTTCGGTTCGTCCCGAGACTCGCTCCTGATAAAAGACCTTGCCTTGCCGGTAAACTTTGGCAAAGAAAGTAACCTCGGCCTTAAAGTTACTTCCGACCAGGTCCAGCAGAACCTTTTCGATCTCGAGGGTTAGCGTCACGATCTCCTTAGAAGGCTGCTGGATGACACTTACGCCTAGGTTGCTGAGCCGCAAGTTCAATGCGTCTGTGAAGTCCTGTTTGATATCCGTGGTGGCGGTCTTTTCCTCATCCGGCTTGGCGGTCCGTTCAAACAGGTTTATGACTGAACCGGTGCCAGACCAGATCTTCATCTGTTTGACCTTCGGGCTGAGGATTTCCTTGACCGGGCGCATGTCTTTTACCTGGAGATAGATTCTTTTTACGGTCAAGGGTTTCTCTGTATCAGTTTTGTAACTGATACCCTTTTCCTGTGTAGCGCAGCTGCTTAAAAACAACAGGGCCAAGACGGCTGGCATGATCCTCTTCATCGGTCTCTCCTTTTTCTTTTGTAATAGGAACTCATCATATCTCAAGCGGTCTCTCAGTTCAAATAAAAAAGAGCTATTGTTATTTCTGGTTTTTCTTTCAATGCGTTTTATATCTTCAATCATTGTTCAGGATGGCGCCCGGATCTGCTTCAGAAAGTCGAAGCAAAGAACTTTGTTCAGGGAGCCTGGACAAACGTACCAGGTCTTACCGATATTTTTCACGCCGTTTCTTTCGAGCCGCCCGTTTCCAATCCTTGTCTTTTCTGTCTTTCCTTCTTTTTTCGCCTTGATGACGCCGCCACAGGTCTGGATCGCGCTCAGGCTCCAGCTTGAAGGTGCCGGGCGTTGGCGGTTCAGGTGGAGGCGAGGGTTTCTTTTTTTCCGCCACGGTTTTTTCTGGAGGCAAAGACGGCCCGGAAAAGAATTGCGGGGACAGGTCTTTGACCAGGTAGATTATCTCGAGCGGGCGCCAGAATACGGTCCCCTGTCGGCTTGCCTTGGCCGCCTGGACAGTCAAGAGAATGGGCTGCCGGTCTCGGCGGCTGCCGACGCGCAGAGCCATTTCAGGCGTCATGTAGAGGGGCACCCAGGGCCATTGGCTGGGCTTAAGCCCATGCTCGAGGATAGCGGGGTAGGCCTTACGCCGGGCAGCGTGATACAACAAGACCGGGGGATTGACTTCAGGAAATGGTCCCAGTTCAAGGTGCGTCTCGCCAGGCGCCACCCTGATCTGCTTATCTGCTATCTCAAATGTGGTGTCTGCCGGTTCTCTGACCAGGGCGTCGAGATGACTTTCCCGGACAAATGACCACCCTTGTTCCTCCCTGAGGGCAATCAGGAGTTCCTTGGTTGAAACAAAGCCCTCTTCATCCAATAACAGGCCGAATTCATCGGGTCGGTGGCCAAGCATGTATGTTACCATGCGGCTCAGGCTTTGCCGCTGCTGCCTGATTTTTTGTTTGCTCACCTTCCGGCTGTCTTGGTTTTCCTTTGCTTATTTATTGAAAATAGTAGCATGAAACAGGGATAAAAAAAAGGCCGGCTCATTCAGCCGGCCTCAAGAGGCAGGTTCTTCCTTAGTGGACTTTAATCTCTATCTTTTTGGGTTTGGATTCTTCTGTTTTCGGTAATGTCACCTTGAGGACGCCGTTTTCCATCTTGGCATTGATTTTTTCACGATCAACATTTTCGGGTAAGTTGAAAACTCGAACGTAAGTTCCATATCTGCGTTCACGCAGGTGGTATTCTTCCTGCTCTTCTTTCTTTTCTTCCTCATGCTCCGCCGTCAGCTTCAGCTGCCCGTCGTTGACTTCAAGCTGGATCTCTTTTTCAGCAAAGCCCGGCAGTTCAGCTGTGACAAGGTATTCATGCTCGGTCTCAGCAACATCTACCCGAGGGGTGATCGTGTACTCCTTTTCCTCGAAGGTGTCAAAGAAGAAGGGCCTGAAGAGATCATCAAAAAGCCTGCGCCTCGGAAGCAACCCTTTTAATGGATCATAAAGTGTTAGTGCTGTCATTTTTCCATCCTCCTTTCTTCAACTTCATTTACCTGTAACATAAGTCCGAAGTCGTCTTTGTCAACCCTCAGGAATCGGGAATGCGAGATGAAGGCCTCTGATGATTGACACCGGATGAGCATTGGGATATTTTTAAATAATGGTTGATCGGAATAACAAAGAAGCAGAGGCAGTTGAGGAGGAGCTCGAGGAGTTAGAACCCTCGTCCGGGGATGACCTTCTGCCAATAACCAGAATAGAGGCTGAGGCTCCGGCTCTCTATGATCCCCTGGATCGCTATTTTTACGAAGTCGGGAAGTACCATCTCCTGACCCGGGAAGAGGAGACGGCTCTGGCGATCAAGGTCCGGGAACACCACGACCAGGAAGCAGCTTACCGTCTGGTAACGTCAAACCTGAGGCTCGTTATCAAAATCGCCATGGATTTCCATCGCCATTGGACAAAGAACCTGCTGGATTTGATCCAGGAAGGCAATGTCGGCTTGATACAGGCAGTTTCCAAATTCAACCCTTACCGCGGCGTCAAGTTCTCCTATTATGCCTCCTTCTGGATCAAGGCGTATATTCTCAAGTTTATCCTGGACAACTGGCACCTGGTGCGGGTGGGCACAACGCAGGCCCAGCGCAAGCTCTTCTTTAACTTGAAAAAGGAAAAGGAAAAATTACTAGCTCAAGGAATTGATCCCGGCCCCAAGCTCCTGGCAGAACAACTTCAGGTCAGGGAAAAGGATGTAATCGAGATGGAGCCCCGTCTGGAGGGGGCAGAGATTTCCCTGGATGCCTCGGCGTACGAAGACTCAAAGGACGCCTTCCTTACATTTTTACCGGCTGATGAGACGGAAACGGATGATTTCCTGGCGAAAAAAGAGATCAAAAAAATGCTGCATGCGATTGTGGAAGATTTTCGGCAGACACTCGAAGGCCGCGACCTGGATATCTTCGACAACCGTATTTTAGCTGAAAATCCACTAACTTTGCAGGAGATGGGTCAGAAATACGATATCTCCCGGGAGCGTATCCGGCAGCTTGAAGATCGAATAAAAAAGAATCTTCGCCAGCGTTTTATGGAAGAGTTCCCAGAATTTACCGCAGATGATTTCCTGGCGGCCATTGGAATGGAGGATTAATCCTTGCGGTACCAAGGCACTGTCTACCGACCGCCAAGTGAAGCGCAAAGCCTGCTCATCCAGGCAACGATCGGCTGTCCGCTATGCTCCTGAGCGATCATATTTCCAATTACATCAATCTTACGGGGGAGCTGCCAGGGGACAGGCCGGAGCTGCTGGCTGATCTTGAGGCGGCCATGGATCTGGACTGCTCCCAACTAGCTCGACGTCTAACGGTCTTATAGTTGCAGGGTTGGTCACGGCGGCTGGAGGGCTTATTTAAACTTCATAGCAGGAAGGAAAAATTTTTGTCTATTATTCGATTTTTTTTAGCCTGGTGTATGCTGACGCCATTTGTGCTGATCTGTGCTTGCGCTCCTGTTCCGCCCGCATCCATTTCGGCTTCAAGTCCTTATCCGGACGAATCCAAGGAGCAGAAGCCTGTCTCTAAGGCCTCTCTGGATCAGCTTCCCCGGGCGGCAGCCTACTATTATTTTATGCTGTCCAACCTTTCTCTGGCTGCGGGTAAGGCCCAGCTTGGCCTTGAATATCTCAACACTGCCAGGCAAATAGACCCGGAGTCGGCTTTTTTAGAAGGTGAGCTGGCATATTATTATCTCAGGGGAGGTCAATCGGCAGAGGCCCTGAAGCACGCCCGCTCGGCTGTGGCCAAGAATCCTGACTATCGCCCGGCGCGTCTCTTGCTGGCCGGATTTCTCAAGGCCATGAAGCGGCACGAGGAGGCCATTGCGGAGTATAAGACCATCTTAGAAAAGGACCCTGACGCCTACGAGGTTCTCATGCGCCTGGGGATGATATACATGGATCTCCGGCGGTATGAGCAGGCAGAAAAGGTTTTGACGCATCTGCTTGAGATCAAGCCGGAGTCTCATTTTGCTATTTTTTATCTTGGACGGATCGCCTTGGCCCGGAAGGAGGTTGTCCGGGCTGAGGAGCGTTTTTTAGAGGCATTGAAGATTGCCCCGGAGTTCGAACCCGCCTTTAGCAATCTGGTTATCCTGTATGAAAAAGATGAAAAGCCAGAAAAATTAGAAGAGCTCGAGAAGGTATATCAAAAATTGATACGCCTCAAACCCTCAGCCAATCAGGCCCGAATCCTCATGGCCCGGCTCTACCTCAAGTTCGGGCGGGAGAAGCAGGCTCAGGAGCTGTTCGATGAATTAAAGGCCGAGGCGCTAAACCCTAAAGATATCGGGCTTCGCATCGGCCTGGTCTATTTTGAACGGGGTCAGTTTGAAAAGGCCATCAAAGAGCTTCGACTCGTTCTTGAATCCGATCCGGACAACGTTCGGGCTAGATATTATTTGAGCCTGGCCTACGAGGAAACGGAGGAGTACCAGAAAGCCGTCGAGGGTTTTTTGTTCTTCAAGCCTGAATCGGATTTCTTTGTGGAAGCCCGGCTGCACCTGGCCTATGCCATGAGCGAGCTTGATGACCTCAAGGCCGCCATTCAATATATCAAGGAGGCCATCGAGCATAAGCCTAAACAGTCGGTTCTGTACCGCTCCCTGGCCACTCTTTACGAGGAGAACGAACAGTTAGACCTGGCAAAAGAGACCGTGGAAAAGGGTTTGAGAATGGACCCCCAAAACCTGGGCCTGAACTTCCGCCTGGGCGTTATACTTGACAAGTTTAAAGACAAGGAAGGTTCAATCAGGCAGATGAAAGGGGTCATTGAACTTGACCCTGAGCATGCCGACGCCATGAACTACCTGGCATACACCTGGGCTGAGATGGGCAGCAACCTGGATGAGGCCCTAATGCTGGCGCAAAAGGCTGCCAAGATCAAACCAAATGCCGGTTATATCATTGACACCATTGGCTGGATTTATTTCCAGCAGGGTATTTTCCCTTCAGCTCTAGAACATTTGAAACGAGCGGCCGAGCTCATGCCCGAAGATCCGGTCATTCATGAACATCTGGGTGACACCTATTTCAAGCTGGAGCAGTTTCAGAAGGCCTTTGAGGTTTACCTCGAGGTTCAGAAACTCGGTCCAGAAGACAAGGACCGTCTTGAAAAGAAGATCAGGGACCTTAAAGGCCTCTTGCCTTAAACTGGCCGGCTCGAGACAGATTTTGCTGGCTCTGCTGGCCTTTTCGTTCGCGGGCTGCGCGTCCTTAGCTCCTGTAATCCCTGAGCCCCCTCTGCCCGAGGCCTCGGCGCTGGTGGACCATTTTCGCGCTCAGCAAGGCAGGATTAAAAGTTTTGTCGCCCGGGGCCGGCTGCGGGTCGAGAGTCCTCAAGTTAATTATCAGGCCAAGATCACCTTGGCCGCTGTTCGTCCTGCCCGTTTCAGGCTGACAGCGATTGATTTTTTTGGGCGCTCAATGATGACTCTTGCCTCTAACCAGGGTGAAATCTTCTTCCTAGATCACAGTCGGGCCAGGCTATACCGGGGACCGATCAGCCAGGGAACCTTAAAGCGCTTCTTGCCTTTCAACCTAAAAATTTCTGATATCATTACCTTTTTTGTCGGCGGTGTTATATTGTCTTCCCACCAGGAGGCTGAAGTTTCGCGGGTGGAGCCTGGCCTGTGGCGCCTGAGCCTGCTGGGACCGAACAAGGCTACGAAGGAACGAATTTACCTGGACCCGTTGAACAGGCGTGTCCTTCGCATTGAGATGAGTTTTAAAGCGGAAGATGGTTTGATGCAGATCGAATTTTCAGACTATCGCGATCTGGAAGGTCAGGAGATTCCGTTTCACATACGACTGACGGATCGGCAGGAAAAGGCTGAGCTGATCCTGGATTACCAGGAGTTGAAACTTGATTTCGAACTCCCGGACAGGCTTTTCAATCTGTCAGCGCCGCCGGGCGTCGAGGTGATTGATCTGCCGGGCTGAGGGAGACATGGAGTTAAAACTTGCGGCTGACAGTATGCTGGGCGGTCTGGCCAGATGGCTGCGGTTGTTAGGGCTTGACACGTATTATTTGCAGCATGGCCCGGGGACTCCTCTGCCAGATCGTATCTTGCTCACCCGCCGCACCGGCCGGCCCCATCAGCCCCGGCTCAGGGGGTGGCTGGAGGTCATCAACCTCTCGCAAAACCGAACCCTGTCCCAGTTACAAGAGGCGGTTCAGGCCCTGGGCTTGAAAAAGGAAGACATCCACCCACTGACCCGCTGCAGCGTCTGCAACCATCTGCTTCAAAAGGTGTCCAAGGAAGAAGTTCTGGGCCGCGTCCCGGAGTTCGTTCACGGTCATCACGATGAGTTTTCCCTGTGTCCAGGTTGTGGGCGCATCTATTGGCCTGGCACTCATCACGGCCGTATGCAGGTGGTGATCCAGGGGTTATGGGAGAATTCTTCTTAGAAAAAAAGGCCGCCGTCATCCAATTTTTTATGCAATTGGCAAAAGAACTTATAGAAAGAAATTAAAGAAGAGATTGCTTGGCAGAGCCCTCCCGGAGCGAGAGCAGAGGGCTCGCCATGACATGTTATTGATCCCGCTCTCGCGGGATGTTATTTGGGTGTGATTATATCACGCCCTGTTCCTTTAGCTCGGCTATTTTTTCTTTGCTGTAACCCAGAAGATCGCCATATATTTCCTCATTATGTTCGCCCACCCGCGGGGCGCGCCTTTCGACCCGGCCCGGAGTCTTAGAGAGCCTGATGGGTATGCCGCACACGGGCACCCTTTCCAACCCCGGCACTTCCAGATCCGTATATTCGACCATATTCTGTGATTCGATATGCGGGTCCCTGGAGACTTCATCCGGGCCCAGGTAGCGCCCGCAGGGGATACGCGCTTCTTCCATGACGGCCAGCACCTCGTCTACGGTTCTCTGCGCAGTGAATTCAGCGATTTTGGGATCAATGCGCTCACGGTGCTCGAAACGCGCATAGTCATTATAAAGATCAGGGTCGTCAAGAAGTTCCTCATGCCCGATGGCCTTGGCCAGTCTTTTCCAGAGCGTATTCATCAGGGTGGCGATAAAGACATAGCCGTCCTTGCACTTGAAGAGGTCAGTCGGTCCGACGTAGGCGGCGCGGTTGCCAAGGTTGGGCCGGAGCCTTTCGAGCACTTCAGCTTCTGCGATGAAAGGCCCCATAAAGGAGGTTGCGGTTCGGAGCAGGGCCAGGTCCACCATCTGTCCCTCGCCGGTGGCGTCGCGGTGCCGCAGGGCCAGCAGGGTCCCCACGGTGGCGCACAGGGCGGTGCCATAATCCACCCAGGACATCATGGCCCGAAGAGGCGGCTTGTCCGGATAGCCGCCGATTCCGAGTGAGCCGGATACGATCTGGGCGATGTAGTCAAAGCCGGTGCGCTGTGAGTAAGGCCCTTCGCTGCCATAGCAGGAGATAGCGGTATAAATAATATCAGGCTTGATGGCCTTCATATCTTCATAGGTCAGGCCCATGATCCGCCTTGCACCGGGGCTGAAGTTCTGAATAATCACATCGGCCTCCTTGACCAGGTCGGCCAGGACCTCGCTCGCGTGTTTGTTTCCCATGAGGTTCAAGGTGATGGCTTTCTTGTTGCGGGCGTAATTGGGATAGGACATGTTCTGACCGTTAGGTCCCAGCAGCCCAATGGTTCGATCTTCTTCACCTCCAGACCGTTCAACGCGGATTACTTCAGCTCCCATATCCGCTAAAATCATGCCGCAATAAGGGCAGGCAATGAAACGACCCCAGTCAAGGACCTTGATATCTTCGAGAACCCTTTTCATATTACCACCTCCGATAGATGAATCTTGATGCTCAAGTATATAAACAGGCCGGATCGGCTTTTGTCATTGGAACAAGAGCGTTTAAACAATTTCACACCTTACAGGGAAAAATGTCTTATAGTGCGGTGATTATTATTAATGGAAGCATAATTATATCTAAAGTCAAGGGAATGGTCCTCATACGGGCACATTTTCCACAATAGCGGTATCGAGGTCAAGACCCTTTGAACTCAGATGCTGTTTTTTTAAGAAGGCAAGAGAAGCCTAACCAGAGGGTATTTAAAACGATAAGGTCAGGGTGGTGAATGCAACCACGATACACCTTTATTATTTACCCGAGAGCGCTCACTCACATTAGCCTTGCCAAAGAAAGCTTTGATAAGTATACTCTGCGATTATTATAGGATTACGGGTTGATCAATTAAAGACACACTAAAATCAAGGCGAGGTTGGAGGGATAAAAAAAAGTATGATACTGTGTCTGCTACCATTTTGAGAAGTATGGAAAGCCGCGTTCAGGGCGCTTGTGTAAAAGACAAAAAAATAGAGCTAAGGAAAGGAGATGGTCATGAAAATACTGCGAGTCAATATGAGTAACCTTGAGACTAGCTTGGAGGATCTCCCGCAAGAATGGCAGATACTTGGCGGCCGGGCCCTGTCAGCCCAGATTTTGAAAAAGGAAGTGTCTCCGGCAGCGGACCCGCTTGGACCTGAGGCCAGGCTCGTTATCGCCGCCGGTCCATTGGCCGGTACCTTGGCCCCGTCCTGCGGCCGGATATCTGTCGGAGCGAGGAGCCCGCTCACCCTGGGGATCAAGGAGGCCAATGCCGGCGGACCAACAGCGCAGAAGCTGGACAGGTTAGGGATTCGGGCCATAGTAGTCCAAGGCGCGGCCCAGGATGGCAAACCTCATCTCCTCAAGATAGACAAGGATGGAACAGTACTCGAGCCTGCAGATGACTACCAGGGGATGAAGACTTATGAATTAGCCGAAGCGCTTCTTAAAAAATATGATAACAAGGCCGCGGTGATTTCCATCGGACCGGTGGGCGAAAAGAAATATAAGTCCGCGACTGTGGCCTTCACCGACAAGGATGGTCATTGTTCGCGGCATGCCGGGCGCGGCGGCCTGGGCGGGGTCATGGGCGCCAAGGGGCTCAAGGCGATTGTGGTTGATGACAGCGGCGCGCCGTCCATAGACCTTGCAGATAAAGAGGCGTTCAGGGAGGCGGTGCGAGGCTGGACGGACATAATCAAGTCCGATCCTATGATCCAGAATATGAGTAAGTATGGTACACCCGGTGTGATTGTCCCGCTGCGATCCATGGGGAGTATGCCTTCTAAAAATTACTCCAGCGAGCCGACTGAGGGTTTTGAAAATCTCAGCGGACAGTCCATTGAGAAGATAAACCAGGAAAGAGGCGGCTCCATGGACGGCTGCATGCCCGGCTGCATCGTCAGATGTTCGGTGGTTTACAATGATGCACAGGGAAAACATCTGACTTCCGCCTTAGAGTACGAGACCCTGGCCCTCATGGGCACCAACCTGGGTATTAATGATCCTGACGCCCTGGCCAGATTTGACCGCTTCTGTGACGAAATGGGCATTGATACGATTGAGCTGGGTAGCGCCATGGGCGTGGCAGCCAGCGCTGGAAAGATGGCCATGGGTGATGTTGATTCGGCCATGGCTCTGCTGGAAGAGGTCGAGAAAGGCACAGAATTCGGCGCTACCCTGGCCAATGGCGTTGTTTCCACCTCCAAGGCCCTGGGCGTGACTAGGGTTCCGGCCTTCAAGGGCCAAGCCATGCCAGCTCATGACGCCCGGGTCACCAAGGCCACCGGCGTAACCTATCACACCAGCCCCATGGGCGCGGACCATACGGCCGGACTGTCCTATGATGATCCTATGAACAAGGAAGGTCAGGTGGAAAAGTCCCTCATAACACAGATAGCTAATGCCGCCATGGATGCCTTTGGTTATTGTAATCTGGCCGCGCCCGGTGATACGAAAGCGCTTTTTGAATTTTTAAAAAATTTGATCAACGCGCGTTACGGATTAAGTATCGGGGCGGAAGACATCGTCAATATTGGCAGAGCGACCCTGAAGGCAGAACTTGAGTTCAATGAAGGAGCCGAGTTCAGTAAAATCCACGAGCCTTATCCTGAATTTGTCAGAAATGAACCCCTGGCTCCGACGGGCAGTGTGTTTGACGTTGATCTCGATGAGATTGCCAAGATTTGGGAGAAGCTGGACTCCATAGCGGTTATTTAAAGGAATTATTGATCAAAGCTCGGTTGAAGACAGCCGCTGAAAACCAGACGGGCGTGTATCGTTTTGGAGTTAAATACCAGTGTATCCAGAGGCCGGAACCCTGGGAAGCCCTTCTTGGTAAGATAGATACCAGAAAAGATAATCAGCTCTAAACTGGTCTGAAGCCGCAATTTTGCTTTAATGTTTTGGTATGAAGCGCTTGTATCTTGCCTGCGGTTTGAGTGAGAATTGAGCAAGTGAGACGGCTGGGGTTCCTGATGACCGTAAAAAAGTATTCCCTGAAAACGCTTTTCAGGTGTTTTTTGTCTGGAGTCGGTCTTGCCCTTCTTGGCTCCTGGCTGCTCTCAGCCTTCAGGCTCAGCCTGGTGCTAGAAGCTCTTTCGCTCGGGGAGAAAAAGGAGGTTTTACTTTTCCTGGACTTTATCTTCATGAGTCTGGCCTTCTTCGGCCTTTTTATGGCGCTAGCTGTCCTGTTCGAGCTTAAGGCCCGAATTAATCGGATTGACGCTTTAGGGGAAGAGCAGTGGTGAAGCCAGGCAAACTGGGGTTTGCCTGAAGTTTTAGATGAAAGGCGCCAAGAGTATTTATTCTTTCATTCTGACTCAAGATTCATATTTATGGACTTGAGCAGCTCACCGGCTTCATTGAACTCAGGGTTGATTTCAAAGGCCCGGGTAACTAGCTCCTTGGCCTTTTTGAGATCTTTCGTCAGGATGAAAACCCGGCTTAAATTATAGTAGATATTTTCATCATTCGGGTTGACTTTGAGGGCCTTTTGGTACTGCTTGATAGCCTCCTGAAGCTTGCCTTGACGACGATACACGATACCCAATGAATTGTAAACATTAACGGTATTGGGATTGATGCGGGCCACTTCCAGGAGAACCTGCTCGGCACTTTCATCCATTTCTTTTTCGATATAGATGTCCGCCGCTTTCTGGAAGGCTTTTTCCGCCTCCTCTTTCTGGCCCAGCTGCGTGTAAACCTCTCCCATCTGTTGATAGGCCCGGGCATGGTGGCTATTGATCAGCGTGGCCTTGCGGAAGCAGAGAATAGCCTCGTCATAATTGCCTTGGGCTGTCTGAATATAGCCCATGTTATAAAAAACTTCTGCGCTTTCGCTTTCTATGGAGAGGATTCGTTTGAAGGTGGTTAGGGCTTCGTCCCAGCGGTTTTCCTTCATGAGCTTCATACCCTGGGTATAATTCATTTCAGCTTCAATATTTTTCGGGTCCAGATCAACCTGAATGACACTCTGGATTTTTTTCTTGAACGTTTCAGAAGAAAAAGGATGCAGGATCAAATCACTGACTCCGGCCTCCCCGGCCTCGATGACCTGACCCCTGGTGATTTTCTCCACCACCAGTAAAACTGGCAGGACGCTGTGCTTTGAATCAGCCCGTATAATTTTGAGGAGGACAATCCCGCTCATATCCGGGAGGTCCCCGGAGGAGACGATAAAGTCTATATTAGAGTTTTTGATGATGGACCAGGCTTCAGTCCCGTTTTCCGCCTCAAGGATGTCGCTGTATTCCATGTCATGGAGGATGCGAACTTCAGTTTTGCGAAGTACGGCATCGCTTTCGATGACCAGGAAAGTCAAATTTTGCAGAGGAGGCACAGGCTACTCCTTCTGATCTGGCGATTATCCATCATAATTTAACGAAATTTTCAGTCTATGTCCAATCTTAATTTCGGAGGCTGGTCTTTTATTTCGGGCAGGGTCCCCTGGCGTTCATGGAAGTAGAGTGAAAAACTAGCCTCAAGTATTTCGAGAATCTCTTGCCCAGCCATGGTGGGAACGACAAAAAACTGTATATCATCCAGGGTGACGTTCTCAGAATCTAAAACTTTTTCGGCCAGATAACGAGACTGGGCAGCATTGTCGGCTTTTGGGTCAAGGTCCAGGGTTTCGTGGCATGTTTCCCCCCAGGTGGTGCAGTAGATAATTTCTGCCGTTGCGATACGGTCCAGTTGCGGCGGTTCTTCAAGATTGATGATCAGGAGTTCAGGGCCGCTTTTTTGCGGGACAGGGGTTTTTTTTCGGCTCAGGGCCTTGAGATCCAGGCCGGAGAAATATTTATCCAGGACATCGAGCAGGGCGAAGAAGGTCTCCCGGCTGAGAGGCCGAGGCCCCGGCCGCAGCACTAG
>JAFDHD010000019.1 GCA_019308995.1 Deltaproteobacteria bacterium
CAGGCTCTGGGGCGTGGAAGTCATCACATGAGCAAAATTGTCCACAATAAGCGATTCGAATGTTATGTTCGGATAGGATTCAGCCACCTGCTGTGCCACCTCTCGAAACAGACCATCACTGCGAGGCAGCATGTTATGTTTTGTAGCGGAAGTAACCTTGCCCGGCCTCCCGCTGGCCTTACGGCGCTGAGCCAGTTCAAAGGCAAAGCGCACCACCTGCCTCGTCCCGCTTTCCGTAATCACCTTTAGGCCAAACCGGCCAGGACCCATCTCTGCCACCTTACGCCGCGTGATAGGGCTGGTGAGATTTAACGAGCTGAGGTCCTCCACATCACCTTCTACCATTAAATACAGGTCTTCCAGATTCTCGCGCACGATCACGAAATCTATACCTTCCGGGTTGGTCAGTGGGCTTTTATAGCCCGGCAGCCACCGGGTTGGCCGCACATTGGCATAGGTGGATTTTCCCCAGCGCAGATAAAAAAGGGCCAAGGCGCTCTTGCCGCTCGTGGCCCCAAAAAGCGTCGCATCTGACTCGTCAATGGCGCGCCGAGCCTCCTCAGGGAAGACGGAACCATGGCGAGCCATGCCTTCATCACCCACCGGCGGGCGCACCCATTCGATCCCAAGGTTCAGTTTATCAATTAAGGCCACAGTTGGCCGGACAGCCTCGGGTGAGGCATCCTCACCTTCTATGACCACCACTCGTTTTTTTTCCATAATCTTTAACCTCCTGCCTTGTTTAGCAAACGTTCTTTCAGGACGTTCAAGAGGCCGCCTTTTTCCAATATGTTCAGCATCTCCGCCGTATAGGACTGACCCTGAAGTTCAGTCGAACAGGTCAGGTTGCGCACTCGCGCTGTACTGAGATCCAGTTCCATTTCATCCCCTTCCTCAAAGACGTCATGGACACCAAGGCAGACAATGTTCGGGAAGGCGATGGCCACGGAGTTGCGAAAGTATATACGGCCAAATGATTCGGCGACCACAGCGCCGATCCCCAGATTTTTCAGATTCTCAGGCGCTTGTTCGCGGCTGGAACCGCATCCCCAGTTCCTTCCGGCCACGATGATGTCACCGGGCCGGGCCTGCTCCGCAAACTCAGGCCGGATGTGTAGGATCACCTTACGGCGTTCCTCCCACGGTTCGGTGAGAGAACTCCAAGGAGCCATGACGTCTGTATCAACATCATGGCCAAACTTCCAGACGCGACCTTTGCTAATCATATCTATGGTGCACCTCACGATAGTGTGGTTTCGGACCAGAACCGGCGCGGATCCGTGATCCGACCCGTTATGGCCGAGGCTGCTACGGTCGCCGGGGAAGCCAAAAACACTTGGGATTCTGGCGAGCCCATTCTGCCGCGGAAATTACGATTGGTAGAGGAGACGCAAACCTCGTTCGAGGCCAGCAAACCCATGTGGCCACCGGGACAGGGGCCGCATCCGGCCGGGGTGATATGCGCGCCCGCCTGCAGAAAGGTCTCGGTGTACCCGGCCCTGGTGGCTTGCAGAAGGACCTCTTGAGAGGCTGGAGTCACCAGAAGCCGAGTCCTGGGGTTCACCTGCCGACCCTTAAGAATCTGCGCGGCAACCGCAAGATCCTCCAGCCGTCCATTGGTGCACGAACCAAGGAAGGCCTGATCCACCGGCTGGTCAACGAGCTCAGAGATTGGTTCGACATTACCTGGATTATCAGGTAAGGCGACCTGTGGCTCAAGACCGGTAATGTCCACGGTGTGTATGGCCTCGTACTCCGCATCCGGGTCCGGACCAAAGGTCCTGGCTTCCTCACTGGTCCGCCCTTTGAGATACTCGGTTGTCTTTTCGTCAGCCTCGAAAAAGGCAAACTTCGCCCCGAGTTCCACCCCCATGTTGGACAGGGTCATGCGGCTGGCCAGGCTCATTCTTGCCGCCACCTCCCCGGCAAACTCGATGGCTCGATACTGGGCCACCTCTGTGGTGAATACACCGGCGATGTAAAGGATAATATCCTTGGACATGATTCCAGGAGATGGTCCCCCTTTGAGATCAAAACGAATCGTAGGCGGCGCCCGCATCCAGAGTTCACCGGTGGCCAGGACATAACTCATCTCGGTGACACCAATCCCGGCGCTGGCCGCGCCAAAAGCGCCATAGGTGGTGGTGTGAGAATCCGTGCCCAGGATCAAATGACCGGGGAGGACGTAGCCCTCCTCGCACATTACCTGGTGACATATCCCGGCATGACCGAGGAAATGCTTGATGCCATACTCCTCCACCGCCTGCCGAATCAACTTGTGGCCTTCGGCCATTCTCACCGTTGGCGCGGGGAAATAGTGGTCGAGAATGACGATGACGCGGTCAGGATCGTAGAGTTCTTTTACACCCAACCTCTTGAGGGTTATGGCACATGGGGCAAAGGCTTCATGCGCCATCATCCGGTCCACGATCGCCGTTATATACTGACCGGCCTCCACACGTCCCTGCCCGGAGGCGCGAGCCAGAGCTTTCTCAGCCATGGTCATGCCCATAAGCTTTCCTCTTAACAATTGGTACCATGAGAATATAGAAACCTGAGCTTACAATCAAGCCGAGACCCTTTTAACTGAGATATTTTGAAAAAGAAAGCTTATTCTGATATAAAGTACCTCTACCAAAAATTAATGAACGACAAGGAGGAAAGGATGGGCTATCCAGGCATACATCCAACAAGACGGCAATCTACTACCTTGAGAAATACTTCAATGAATATACCATTCCCCCGGCCCGAGACCTAGGTACCACCCTGATTGACATGAACGGCAACGTGGTCTGGCAATGCAAAGGGCTTGATACAAAACTTTAAAAACACTAACCCTTAACTTTGGAGGGTAAAGGAGATAGATATCATGAGAATCAATATCGGCGAGATTATGACCAGAAGGGCTGTCTTAAGCCCGAACAGGGAAGCCTTGGTGTGTGAGGACATACGCCGCAATTTCTCAGAGCTTAACGCACGGGCCAATCGGGTCGCTCATGCCATGCGGTCTCTTGGGGTGGGCCATGGTGATCGAGTTGGCATCCTGGCTCTGAACGAGCCGGAGTATTATGACATGCTGTTTGGCCTGGGAAAGATCGGTGCGATTCTGGTGCCGGTCAACTACCGGCTGGCCGGGCCGGAGATACAGTATATCCTTTCAGATTGCGATGCCAAGGTGTTCGTGTTCGGCCGGGAATACTTCGAGGTCGTGGACTCCTTCCGCCATAGCATTCCGGCTAAAGAGCTTATCGCCATCTCGGATACCCCTCCGCAATGGGCCAGGTCATACGAAACATTGATTAGCGAAATGTCTGACGAGGAGCCGGAGATCACTGGCGGTGATGACGACACCTTGACCATTCTCTATACCTCAGGCACGACCGGCCGGCCCAAGGGCGCTGAACTAACTCACTTGAACTACTTCTGGGTCTCAGTGACCATGGCGGTGACCCTGGGGGAAATGGGCGATACCAGTCTGGTGGCTCTGCCTCTTTTCCACATCGGGGCCCTGGGAGGTGTGCCCATGTTTGTCCATCTAGGCGCGCGAATGGTCTTACTCAGGAGCTTTGACCCCAAACGATTCCTTGAATTGATCCAGGAAGAGAAGATCACCGGCTTTGGATCAGTGCCTGCGCTTCTGTCATTTCTCAAGCTCGTGCCTGATTTCGATAAGTATGATTGGAGCTCGGTCAAAATCATTCTGGTCTATGCCGCGCCCGTACCGGTAACCCTGATCAAGGAGTATGCTGAAGCTGGAATCGAGGTCCGCCAGTTATACGGCCTGACCGAATGCCCCTCGGGCAGCGTGCTCGATGCGGAAAACGCCATATTCAGGGTCGGATCGTGCGGCCAGCCTTTTTTCCATATTGACATCCGTGTGGTTGACGACCAGGGCCGAGACGTTGGGCCGGAAGAATTAGGAGAAGTCTTACTGCGCGGGCCTATTGTGATGAAAGGATACTGGAACAAGCCTGAGGCCACGGCCGAGACTATCAGGGACGGCTGGCTTTACACCGGGGACATCGCCAAAAGGGACAAGGACGGATTCCTCTACATCATGGACCGGAAAAAGGACATGATCATCTCCGGCGGCGAGAATATTTATCCTGCCGAGATCGAGGATTCGCTTCTGGGTCATCCCAAGGTGCAGGACGTAGGCATCATTGGCTACCAGGATGATCAATGGGGCGAGGCGGTCAAGGCCGTGGTGGTGGTCAAAGAAGGGGAGAAACTCACCGAAGAGGAGCTAATCGAATGGTGCCAGGGTAGAATCGGGAGATTCAAAATCCCCAAGAAAGTTGCCTTTACCGATTCCATCCCCAGAACACCAACCGGTAAGATACTTAAGCGCGTTTTGAGGGAGAAGTTTAATTAGGACGTTTACGAATGTTTCTATAACTAGCTGATCTGCCCAGTGAGGGTTAATCCTCTGACGGTTTAAAAAGCACCTTGACCGCCTCTTTCTTGATCGCCAGGTCAAAGCCCTTTTCAGCCTGTGTCAGGGGAAGCCGATGGGTGATGATTGTTTCAGGGTGAACCAGGCCTGAAGAAATGATGGCCAGGGCCCGCTCCCAGGTTTGCACGTCATAGGCATAGGCGCCCATGATAATCTTTCTGCCTCTTACCATGGGAGTCGGGTCAAACTCAGCCGGTCCCGGATGAATCCCGATCAGGACCACCTTGCCGCCCGGTTTAACCATGCTGAGGCCCTGGGAAACAGACTTTGGGTTTCCCGTTGCCTCAAAGACGAGGTCAAGTCCTGTCCCGGTGAGATCCAAGGCCCTTGTGATCGGATCCTCTTTTTCCACGTCAACGACTACGTCCGCGCCAAGTCTGTCTGCAAGTTCAAGCCTTTTTCCATCAGCGCCGGTTCCGGCCATCATGACCAGACTCGCTCCGCCGGCCTTCAGGAGTTGCAAGGTGAAAAGCCCGATAGGACCCGGACCGAGCACAGCCGTCTGACCGCCTATCTTCAGGTTTGAAATGTCTATGGCATTCAGGGCCACGGAAAAAGGCTCAAGAAGGGCCGCCGCCTCATAGCTCACATTTTCTGGGAGCTTAAAGATGTTGGCGCCAGCAGTCAGACGCCCGTATTCGGCAAAGAAACCATCGGAAAGGAGACCTGGAACGAGCCGGTTGGCGCACAAATCCCCACGGCCTGTCCGGCAGCTGGCACAGCGGCCGCATGGCATAGAAGGCATGGCCGCAACCCGGTCACCCACGTTTACCACGCCAACCTCAGAGCCCACCCTGACGACTTCTCCTGAAAATTCATGTCCCAGGATAACAGGCACGCGGATGAACTGAGAACCGGGAAGCCATTCATAGTAGTGGACGTCGCTGCCGCAGAGACTCCCGGCCGCAACCTTGACCAGAATATCGTTTTCCCTTACTTCGGGTACATCTACCTCAAGCACCTCGATGCCCGGCTCCCTCCTGGTCTTGACAATGGCTTTCATCCCTTCCTCCCTGTATCTGTTTCCGGTTGTTTCATTACTCCTTACATCCCGTGACGATCACAGCCCTCATCTCCTCTGGCGCCTACCTTAGCTATGAATTTTCCAGCCGAGAAATTTTAAAGCGCACGGTTCCGCCGCCCGTTATTTCACACGGATCGAGGCATTGCACGTAGGCATCATCTGAATTTCCACGGGAGAGGTTTAAATCCGCGGCCTTTATGCCTCT
Source organism: Deltaproteobacteria bacterium (assembly GCA_019308995.1). Lineage (NCBI taxonomy): Bacteria > Pseudomonadati > Myxococcota > Myxococcia > Deltaproteobacteria bacterium. The sequence continues at coordinate 5,686 of JAFDHD010000019.1, forward strand.
GGAAAGGGCCACATAATAAGGCAATATGGAAGCTAAAGAATGCATGCACACCGTGTCTGTTGCGGCCGGATCCAGGATATAGCCGTTCTGAAGCGTTATTCTGTCGCCAATCTTATAAACAGGGCAGCTGCCTTTGATCTCAACAACAGTAATTACCAGTTTCATCTTATTGAAGACTCCTTATTAATCATCAAGGCGACTATGACACCTTAATCGTAGTCAACTGGCGTGAGGTATTGATCTTCCAGCCGAAAAAAGCTTCCGTTCCAAACATGCGCCACATCCTAGGTAACATCCGAGTGCAAAAAGCCCGAATCAAGAATTGAAATCTTCGCCTGATCGAGAGGCACGTAAACACCATCCACAAAGGCTGTTCCTCTCGCCCAGGGCGAGCGCTCCTCTAATGTTCTTCTCGTTTTAACCTTTACCATCCTGTTTATTCCTTCTTAACTAAGATATAATGATTTGTTAACCAATTGAATAGAGTGTTCAGCCTAGTTTTTTAAACAGCGCAAGCGTCTTTGCTGCGGCTAAAGGCCATGAGTATTTATGCTGTAAAGCGGTTGAGGCACGCTTTCCCGCTTCTATATCGGTCGAGGTGATATGGCCGAATAATTGCGCCAAGTCCGATTCGGCGCCATTAAAGTACCAGGCGGCATCTCCCATGATTTCCCTGAAAAAGCCCCACTCCCCAACCAGCATCGGAATCCCTACGCCAACGGCATCGGCAACCTGGCCGCTTGTAAGGTAGGTCTGACCGGTGTGGGCGCAAACCAGGGCGTCGCACACCCGAACATGGCAGGCAATTTCTTCCCGACTCAACCATCCTTTTCGATAAATGGGGATAATCCTCGGATCATCGGGCAGCTCCATATCTTTTGTGACAGCAGCTACCAGAAGCTGCTGATTCTGCCTGGCGCCTTTATGAAAAGCCCTGGTAATCAATTCGACCTGCTTCTCCTTCTGAGGCCGACCGAGAACACCGAAGCGCATTGTACAAGGTTTTAGGCCTAATTCCCTTTCTAAAGTTCCTCTCGGCTTAATGGTCGGCATCTGCTCACCAAAGTGGCCGCATGGGATGATCACGTGTTGAGCCTCAGGCTTGTAAGGTAACTCAACTCTCATCAATTCCATTCCCCAGTGGCTATGGTGGATGACACCATCCGCGACTGCGGCCCAGGCTCGATATAATTTTCTGCCCCATTCAGGATCGCCGCTATGCGGCAGGCGGTTGTGCATGGTCCAGACAACCCGAATCGGACTGCGCCCAACTTCTTTAATGAACTTCAAATATTCGGATTCCCTTTGGGCTCGATCATGATCGCTACAAACCAGCAAATGCTCGGGAAAGTGAAGATGAAGGATGTCAACCTTGTCAGGCTGCAGGCTCTTGCTAAGCGGGCGTTCAATGAATGATCCCTCGGGCATGGCATCATAAAGAGCGTTGATGTAATCATGCTTACGGGGAAGGATGACGACCTGGGGGATTGATTTCGGAATATAAGGCCGCGAAATACTACTTTGGGATTGAAAATGGACGTGTTGAGGAAAATATATGCGGTTGTGGCTGTCTCTTAACCTTTTAATTTCGGCCTGGCTTATCTTCAGGCTCTTGGATAAATTTTTTATCTTTAACCTGACCATAGCTGCCGCTACTAATCAAAAATCTCACAGCTTCAGATCGCTCTGCCTAAGGATCGTAGTTTCCTCTTCAATCAGGCGGGTCTGACTTAAAATGATGTTTTTTAAGGCTTTATAACAGGAGGATAAGCTTAGCTCTCGGGTTTGCGGTCGTCTGCATTATCAATCGCGAGCGGAATCGCAATGGCTGTGGCCACAACTCCGCTTAGAACCCATGGGTTCGACAAATACTGCCCTATTCTTCCATACCCAGGATCTCCCCCGGTCACCTTTTTCATGTCTTCCTTGCTTATGGTCATGTCTTTCGGGAGGTCTTTGATTTTGATTCTTGGCATAATAACCTTTCCTTTCTCCGTATTGTTATCTGGTTGTAAATAATTCCCCTGGATGCACCTAATAAGAATAATACTCACCCTTGCTTAAAGCCAGAGTCTTTTAAGATAGATTTAATTAACTATCCCATTTTAGAACAATACTACAACTTGGTGTCCTTCGATCCGGAAGGATCATCAGAGGAACCGCCTAAATTGGGATAAGGTACTGGAGAACCAGGTGGAGATGGCGGCGTGAGGCATACATCCGGGAAAGACATAGCCAATCCTCCACTTCCTTTATAAAGGATGCTAGATGAAGACGCAAAGACCATAACGCCCCCAAAAACCTCTCTCATCTCCGCTTTGCTTATCTTCTGACCCTCTGGCAGGTCCTTGATTTTAATCCTGGCCATGCTTCATGCCTTCCTTTTAAAACGACGCCTCTCGGGGTTTGAGTCGTTTTTACAACTGATGCTAATCGAGACAGCCGTGATTCAAGGGTTGACCGGCGATTTCCCCCCTGCCAGCTGCCATCAAAACGCCCTTGGCGCGGCTTCTGAATTTAATTATATTAATCAATATAGATTAATATATATTTATTTGTCAAGTCTTTTCATGAAGCGTTCTGAACCTGATAGAAAAGAATAATTAAGCATATTGATAAACGTACAAGCCCGTCCGAGGTTGTCGCCATGGATATGGCGCACCAAGCTCTTTACGGTCAGGAGAGACCGGCGTTCTCTGGCAGTTCAAATTATTTCAGGTTATTTTAACTGTTTTGTCAGCCAGTCCTGATAGGTTAATTCCCGGATTGTTTCTTTTACCTCTGGAGATGATCAGGTGAGCGCCGCGCTCCATTACTTCTTTCGAGACAATCCACACAAAAGGCATGGCAAAGGCCATGAAGCGATTGAGGGCCCGGCTCGGATCACGCGTCATCAAGCCTGAAGGCGGGAAGCCGCGAGTACACATGATATCTACATAAGCTTTGCACAGACCTGACAAGCGCACGCACTCTATCATGACGGCGGCGATACCGTCGGCGCCATAAGGGATGCTCATACGCAATCCGGCCATGGAAGCCTGGAAACGCCTGATGTGATCTTTCAGCCGAAAAAAGCTTCCGTTCCAAACATGCGCCACATCCTAGGTAACATCCGAATGCAGAAAGCCCGGGTCAAGAATTGAAATATTCGCCTGATCGAGAGGCACGTAAACACCATCCACAAAGGCTGTTCCTCTCGCCCAGGGCGAGCCTGCCGGGGCGGTTATTCTTTTTTCTGCCTTGGCCATTATGCACCTCCATGTTCAAAGCATTTTTATTTCTTGACTGGCTGACTCAATTCCAGGGTCCGTTATAAAAAGGATCGGCCCTGAAAGACCATCCGCTTTTTGCTTTTCAGGTTCAATCAAGAGACTCAAATACCTTACTAAAAGCATAATCAAAAAATAAAGTTTTCCGCTTCGGAAACAGGTGTATCTAAAGTTCAACCATCAAGATGCTCAAGCTCACGACCATGATCAAGGCCAGCCAATCCACCCGGCTGGATGAAAGCCGGGAAGGTGTCCGGTTTTCATTGTAGCATCTGGCTTGCATGGCCAGGGCCAGATTATCGGCATTTTCAAAAATTCGACGAAGAAGCGGGATGATCAGCTTTATCAGCCTGTAAAAAGGATTCTTCCTGTTTTCCACCCCTCTGGCCTTCTGAGCCTCAATGGTCATTCTGGCCTGATCAAAGACAAGAGGGATAAATCTCATGATTAAACCCATCATGGTCGCAACCCTTTGGCCGGGTATAAACCCGAAAGGGATTAAGAACCATTCCACGGCCGCTTTGATCTCTGATGATCGGGTGGTTGAAATAAGAAATAATCCGAGCATGGCGATTAATACAAGCCGCCAGCCAATGAGAAGACCTTCATATAATCCTTGTGGGGAAACAGAAATAAACGCAATTTTAAAGACGGGCGAGCCGGAGGCGGCTAAGGCCCGAGCCAGAAAAACGAACATAACCAGGACAAAAAAGTATCGAAGCTCTTTTAAGGAAGATTTAACCGGCAGACGAATGTTCAATATCAAAAGGGCAAAGACTGCACTTAAAATTGCAAGCGCGGTTAAGCCAGCCCATAAGCTGGCCAGGCTGATCAGGATGACAAAGATAAGTTTAAACCGAGCATCCAGCTTATGCAGGATGGAACGGCCGGGACGGTAATAAAAGGTTGTCAGCTCAGCCATGATTTGATCCCGAGGCCCAAGCGGGAAGTACATGGTTCACGCACGCCAAAGGTTTCTATGCCCTTAATCAGGCTCTGCGGCGGTCCATCTTTAACCACTCTGCCAGCCCGCATTATTATGAGGCGATCAGCATGGGCGATAATCTTTTCGATGTCATGAGTTGAAACTAAAATGGTGTGACCGGAGTGATGCAAAGAAATGATCTGCCAGAGAACCTGTTTGATGCCAGGGTAGTCGAGGTTGGAAAAAGGTTCATCGAAAACAAGTATCTTGGGTTCCATGGCCAGGATGCCGGCGATAGCCAGTCGGCGCTTCTCTCCAGCCGAAAGGGTGTGTGGTCTTTGGTGCATGTGTTTCAATAAATCCACAACCTTAAGGGCGGCCATGACCTGCCTTTTAACCTCGTTTTGGCTCAGACCAAGGTTTTCAGGCCCAAAGGCGGCATCGTCATAGACGGTTTCGCCGACTATCTGGCTGTCGGCGTCCTGGAAGATCATCCCCACAGTCTGCCTGGCTTTAGCCGGGTTATCTGAGACAGGTTTTCCAAACAGCTTGACCTTACCTCTATCAGGAAATAAAAGCCCGTTCAGGTGCCTTAAGAGGGTTGTTTTGCCCGAACCATTCACGCCGGCAATAACCACAAATTCTCCCTGTTTAATGGCCAGGTTTATATTGTCAACGCCCAAGGTGCCATCAGTAAAACGGTGGCTGAGATTTTCAATCTCAATAATATTCATAAAGACTCTTTCACTTATTTTCTTTTAATAACCGGCCGCACGGCCTTAATAATAGGAACGGCCACAGCAATTTTTAAGGCATCGCCCGGAAGAAAAGGATACATCCCCACGACCAGCGTTTTGCCCAGAGTCATGCCGGTTAGTATCTTAAGCCAAGTCAGACCGCAGGCATAGACGATAAAAACCCCGCAGACCATGGCCACTAGATCAAAGGCCAGGCGGCTTCCTGATTTTTCAGATATGATCCCTACCACATAAACCGTGGGAAGGTAGCCTAATAGATAGCCGCCAGTGGGCCCAACAAAACGTCCTATTCCTCCGGTGCCACCGGCAAAAACCGGAAGCCCGCAGGCCCCGGCCAGGAGATACACAGCCACACAGGCCAGGCCCCACCGGCTACCTAACAGCAGGCCGGCCAGAAGGACAAAAAGATTCTGGAGAACAATGGGCACAGGACCAATCGGTATCGAAATTAAGGCCCCCACAGCGGTCAAAGCGGCAAATAACGAGGCATAAACCGTCATGTGAATCTGTTCGGTTAGGACCATATAAAAAAAATCTTCCTTTCAATTAATCCATTCAGAATAAAAATAAAGCCACAGAGCGGTTGGGTATGTCAAGCTTTGCCTGAGAGATTGACGACCATCACGGCCAAGCCTTACCGAGCAGGAGGAGCTTCCTGTAAGGCGGCCTGCCTTTCCAGAAGCTCAAAGCCCTAGAGAGCCAGAACTTATTCAAGACATCATTTTTTTAGCTGAAGATGGGGTTGAATGAGCGGTCTATTTGAGAGAGAACGGAAAAATATCATGGACGGAAGCCACAGCCACAAAGCAGTTTTATGAATTTTATCGGAACATATTTTTTAGGACCGGTATAATCAGCAATATTTACCAAAATTTTAATTATAATCCGTTCCGCCGAAATTTTATCATTTAATCATCTGATTTTGTAACAAGATACTGCAACTTGGTGTCCTTCGATCCGGAAGGATCATCAGAGGAACCGCCTAAATTGGGATAAGGTACCGGAACTGGAGAACCAGGTGGAGATGGCGGCGTGAGGCATACATCCGGGAAAGACATAGTCAATCCGTCCGAGGTTGTCGCCATGGAAATGGCGCACCAAGTTCTTTACGGTCAGAAGAGACCGGCGTTCTCTGGCAGTTCAAATTATTTCAGGTTATTTTAACTGTTTTGTCAGCCAGTCCTGATAGGTTAATTCCCGGATTGTTTCTTTTACCTCTGGTGATGACATGTATTTTTTAACAGAGTCTGATTTCTTATAAAGCTGGTCCTTAAATTTACTGACAAGGATGTTTGTCTCCAGGTAGGCTTCCAGGGCCTCTAAGGAAATGCCCATGGATTCGAGCCAGACCTCAGTATCGCGGGCCTTAATCAAGCCGCGCAAATGGCAAAAGGTATCAAATGTTTTCTGAAGCTGTTTGGTGGAAACCCTTGCTCCGTTCTTCCGTGCCGCCTTGGCTGTAATTTTTCTTTCGACCACCTGTTGTAAAGCGGGCGTGAATTGTCCGTTAATTTTCAAAAAGTCAACCACCTCTGCCACTGCCACTTCGATTTCTTCCTTAGTTCTGGCCATGATCTAATTCCCTCCTTAAATAGTAAATTATTGTGCCCGAGACCCTTCTGTCTTCCTCCTGACTCCTGCCGCTGAGTTTGGAGGGAGAGCAAAAGGTGAACTCAATTGAGTTGGGGTCAAATCAGGAACTAATCAATCTGTAATCTTTATCCCTTCCTGAAAAAATTGAGAAGCCCATTCATCAAAGATTCTTTGCTTGATGACCTCCCGGAGTTCCTCATTCAGCTCGGCTTTTCTTAATTCCTCGATCAGGATCAACTGAAAAAAATCTTCTATTGGAAATGGGCCGACCAAATCGCCTTCGGCGGCGTTAAATGCCTTGGCCGCCATTTCAGGCCAAAGCATATCTCGCGAAACATAACCAAGATAACCCCCGGCATATTTTGTTTTTTCATCCAAGGAGTGTCTCCTTGCCAGGGCATGAAAATCCTCATCCTCTTCTGTTACCTGAAGCACGATTTCATTGGCCAGGTTTTCATCTTTGACCATTATGCTTGATATCCTAGCCAAATCGAGCTCGGACCGGTGGTTGACGAAATATTCCTCAATCTTGCTTTTAGGGGCCAGGTGCTCTTTCACGGCGGTAGTTAACAAGGAGGCTTCACAAAAGGCCTCAAAATCATCTTCAGTTAGCCCATTGTTCTCAAAGAAGTCAATGGTTTCTTCCACTGTATAGAGGCCGCAGATCTTTCTAAAATTGTCGCTGAAGTCCTGCAGCTGTTCATCTGAAACCTCCAGGTTCAGCTCTTCTGCCTTTTTAATCACCTCTTTGTTCTTGATGATTTCACGAAATAGCGGGCCGGACTGACGTGTCAGCGAAAGAAATTTAATGACCTCTTCCGGAGTAACGGCATCATGCGAATATACGATTTTCATCTAAATCACCTCCACTCAATTTTTTCATTTTTTAAATTTCTGAAACAAAATGGAAAAAAGGCTTTTGTTTTTCGTGACCAGTTCCGCTTTCGCGGTCATGCCTGCCTTGACAGGATAGGTCTTTCCTTTAATCTCAAAATACGCCTTATCCAGAGAACCATGGATATGATAGACCATGCCGAACATTTGTTCGTTAACAGCAGAAGGGGCTATGGTTGAAACTCGGCCTAATAGAATCCCGTAATCAGTATAGGGAAAGGCATCAACTTTATATTTTATATTCATGCCTTTTTCAATAAAGCCGATATCTTTATTGGCCACGGTAATATCCATATAGAGAGGACTATCTACAGGAAGAATGGTGCAGAGCAGGTCAGATTCTCTAACATACTCACCTGGATTTCTAAAGTAAAGCTCTGAAATTATTCCTGCATTCTCGGCCCTAACCATATTTTCATTTCTGCCTGCATCTATGCTTTTGAATGAGGAGCCATCCTGCATTGAAAGCATCTTTTCTTTCATTTCCAACTCATTCTGCATGGTGTTGAGAGAAGTTTGTCTTTCTAATTCTAGATTCTTAATCTCTTTTTGCAGAATCGTGGTCGAGTTTGTTAAGTTTACTTTCTCTTTTTCTATTTGACCTTCAATAATCTTATTTTCTTTTTGAGTTATTTTTTTTGTTGAAATGAGTTTCTCTACCTCGGTGCGAGCCTTTTCAAGCTTACTTTTGGTATAATTATATTCCCGAATGGAAATAACGCCGCTTTTCAGTAATTTTTCTACATTCTTAAAATCGGAATTCAATAATTCAATTTCTTTGTGCCAGTAGTTGAGATCGGAGGTTATAGAGTTAAGGGCCAGGTTGTTCTGTTCCAGTTTCAATTTTTTCATTTGCAATGAACTCTCATAATTACTCTTCAATTGATTTAATTCATCCAGGACGGAAGATATTTTCGTATCGAAATATTGTCCTTTAAACGGAATAGCCTCGCGAAGCTCTTCAATTCTTGAGCGGTAAGTCAGGGCTTCTTTTGAGCGGATGAGGAAAAGTGGAGCGTTTTTCTCCACGGTTTGACCTTCTTGGACAAAGACTTTTTCTATATATCCATTTCTATCGGAAAGCAATCTTATTTTATGTGAGGTGGGCCGCGCCACAGACATGCATTCAATTACGAGATCAATTTTGCTGACCAGGGAGTAAATCAAGGCCGTCAACAAGGCCAGCAAGACAAGGTAAAGCAGGCCTCTTGAGAACAAGCTGGGCATCCTTTGCAGGTTCTCTATGACAAGGTAGTTTTCAGAAGGAGACTCCGCGGGAGTCACTTCAAAGATTTCCGGCTGTTCCTGCTCTTGTTTTTCTGTATCTTTCTCTTCCATTGAGCTTTCAATACTACAGATTAAGCTGCTGATAGTTCAAGTAATGATACAATCCTTCCTGACTCATCAACTCTTCATGTGCCCCTTGTTCCACGATTTCGCCATTGTCCAGCACGATGATATTATCGGCATTTCTTACCGTGCTCAATCTATGAGCAATAATTATCGCTGTTTTGTCCTTTAGCATGGCATTCAAGTTCTTTTGTATGGCCTGTTCAGACTCAGTATCGAGTGAACTTGTAGCCTCATCAAAGATAATAATTTTAGGATTGGCATAAAGAACGCGTGCAATGGCAATCCTCTGTTTCTGACCGCCTGAAAGCTGGAGACCGCTCTCCCCAACTTTGGTTTCATAACCCAAGGCAAGATTTGAAATGAACTCATGGGCGTTGGCTAGTTTGGCCGTCTCAATAACCTTCTCTATATTTTCATCAGAATCACCGACCGATATGTTTTCTCTGATCGTACCGTTGAAAATGAAATTTTCCTGCAAGACAAAACCGATTAATCGTCTTAAATTGGAAAGATTGACATTTTTTATATCATGCCCGTCGAAAAGAATTTTCCCTTCTGTCACATCGTAGAATCTGGCAATAAGCCTTACCAGCGTGGTCTTTCCGGAACCGCTTCGCCCGACAACGGCCACCGTCTGCCCGGGGTCTATCTTCATGGTAATGTTAGAAAGGATATAGGAATCATCCTCCCCGCCGTAACGAAAGTAAACCTGCTCAAACTCGATCTCACCCCGCGGCTCTTTGAGAATTAATTCGGTAGATTGTTCAATGGATGCCGGGAATTCAGTTTTGGCCGTAAATACATCGTTCAGTCTGTCCACAGAAACCAAGATCTGCTGTATCTCATCCCAGGTGGATATGATTCGGTTGATCGGGGTGATCACGCTGCCCACCAAAGCCATAAAGGCCATCAGTTCTCCCACACTCATCGCTCCCTGGATGACTTTCTGAGCGCCATACCACAGGACAAGGGTCGTACTCAAAGTTGCCACAAATTCACCGATAGAGTTGAAATACATTCCGGTATTGTACAGTTTATAATCAATATTCATGTTCTTTATAAATTTATCTTCCCATTTCCACCGAGTTGGGACTTCAATATTCATGGCTTTAACGGTATCTATGGCATTTATGGACTCGATTAAATGGGATTCAGATTCAGCTCTGGCAGCGAAGGAATCAATGTTGAGCCTCTTAAGAATAGGAGTAAAAACCAAGGTTAGTATAATAAATAACGGTATAAGAAGAAGGACAAGAACAGTCAGCTGCATGTTGTAATAAATCATCAGGGAAAGATAGACGACGATGAGGATTGAGTCGAGTACCATGGTCAGAGCGGTATTGGTCAGGAAGTTCCGTATTTTCATATTTTCGCCGAAGCGGGTAATGAAATCGCCAATCTTTCTGACCTTATAATAGCCCAGCGGAAGAGCGAGCAGATGTTTATAGAAAAGAACGAGCATCGTCAAATCTATTTTCATGCTGGTATGGATTATTAAATACTGCCGCACAACCATTGTCAGCACACGAAAAACAAGAACGATGAGCATCCCGCCCAGCATGATATTAAGCATGGAGATGTTCTGGTGTATCAAAACCTTATCCACAATGTTCTGCGTGAAAATCGGGGTGGCCAGGCCAAAGATGTTCAGCAAAAGAGAGGCAACGAAAATTTCAAGTAAGATCAATTTATAAGGAAGAACAAAGTTAAGAAACCTCTTTAAGGAAGACTGATCTTCAGGCTGATCTTCAAAATCTGGAGTTGGTTCTAGGGTGAGGGTAATACCGGTGGTGTTTTCTAAAAAATATTCTTTATCATACTTCTTGAGACCGCTGGCCGGGTCTGCGACCCAAACATGTTTCTTATTGATCTTGTAAATAACGATATAATGATATCCCTGCCAGTGCACGATACAAGGCAGATGCACTGACATGAAGGCGTCATAGTCAAGTTTGAGCCCCCGAGTGGAAAAGCCTAACTGCTCGGCGGCAGAAGCCAGATTGGCCATTGAAGATCCGCTCCGGTCAACATGAGCCAGTTCCCGCAATCGGCTTGATGAAAACTTTTTCCCGTAATATTTAGCTATCATCGCGATGCAGGTGGTGCCGCAGGTCATCTCGTCATGTTGCATCATAATAGGAAAGCTTATACGTCTGCGATAAGCAGATGATAGCGTCTTAAAATACTTTTTACGCTCCTTCGGTGATACTATCTCTTCTTCAGGAACCTCCTGTTCGACCTTGATTTCTTTGAGGGCGGCCAACTCCTGTTTAATTAACTCGGTATAAGGTATGGGCGGTTTGTCCGTAAGATAGGATTTAATCCTGTCTTCAATTACCTTCCTGATCTTGGGAGATTTTTGAACCAGGGCGTCAAAGGCCTCTCTGGTTAGAGAAAATAAATGGCAGCTGGTGAGACAAACGATATCCGCGTATCTTGTCGTCTCTTCTAAAAGGGCTTTTTCACCAAAAAAGTCACCCTCCCGTAAAAAATTTATGGTCTCCTGCTTGTTATCTTCCCACCTTACAACCTTGAGTTTGCCAGTTTCGATAAGATAAAATTTATCCGGTTTTGCCCCTTGCCTAAAGACCACATCGCCTGCCTCATAAAATTCGGGCTTTAGTTGACGAGCCAGTTCCTGAAGGTCCTTGGGCGATACTTCTGAAAGATTAGTACATGTCTTTAAGAACTGATGAATGGAGGCGTTCCTGATGAATTTATCGAAATATTCTCTCAGCTCAGGCCGGGCAAAGAGGTAGCTATTAAACGATTCCCTGTCTATAGCAATAAGAATGCTGTCTTCTGTAGCCCGCGCCGTAGCATTTCTAGTGCCTTCCCTGATCAGGGCTGTCTCGCCAAAATGATCGCCTCTGGTCCGGACGCCAAGATTGACCTCTTGTCCTTTCTCGTTCTTTTGAACAATCCTGATCTTTCCGCTGTAAACAATATAAAATCTGTCACCCTGATCTCCCTGCTCGAAGATGATCTCTCCGGCGCCCACTGATCTCAGCTCAGCCGCCTTCATTAATTCGTCCAGTTCTTCATCAGTATAGATGGAGAAAAGGGAATTTTTCCGAATGAATTCTGAAAGGTCTTTGATGTCCATAATTTATGTCTTCAATTCGCTTAAAATCTCAAAGGATTTTTACCTTCATTACTATCAGACCTTCTTAAAATATGAACAGCCATCTATCAGCCGCCCGTTATAAAACCTAATCGTCTGGCTTGAGCCTTACCATTAGGAAATTAGACGGCCAGCTATTAAAGAATACTCTCCCAAGATGAGCCAGTCTACCAAAATCCTAGCCAAAGCACAAATTATTCGATTACCGGATCACTGATCCTGTTGCCTTAATACTGCGGCCGGATAGTAGCAAGATCAGGAATGAATACTCTAGTTTATTTGCAAAACCATCTGGTAGAAATTCAGATGTTTTACTCTAGCTGAAGCGCGTGCTATATTGAAGTCTAAAATACTTGAATCGGTCCTCATAGATAAAAACAAAGGCGACAATCAGGAACCTCATTTTACTTACTTAAATATGGAGGACTCATTAAAAGAGGTTTAATTATGCGGGTGCTTTATATTGATATTGACACACTTCGACCGGATCACCTGTCCTGCTATGGTTATCCGCGAGAGACCACTCCAAACATAGACCGGATTTGTGCTGAGGCCGTCCGCTTTGATAACTGTTATGCCTCGGACGCCCCATGTCTTCCCTCGCGCTCGGCCTGCTGGACAGGCCGGTTCGGTATCCATACAGGCGTGGTCAATCATGGAGGCCTGGCGGCCGGGTGGACGGTTATGAAGGAGGGTGGCTCCTTTCACGCCAACGAAAACAGCCAGGCCTTCAAGGGTTATTTAAATCGTCTGCGTCAAACGGGCCGGAGTTTCTATGCCGATTGGCTCGCTGAGAACAAAGGCAAACCCATTCCGGATGGAGCGCCCTGGGCCGCGGCTTTGGAGCCTGATCAGGAATTATTAACGCGGCCGTATTCAGATTAGATGGAATAAAAAAAAGGGCAGTAAAAAAAAGCTGAAATATATCAATAAAGAAAGGAGCTCAAAATGAAGATCATCATGGTGATGTATGATTCCTTGAACCGCCGCATGCTTTCGCCTTACGGGTGCGATTGGGTTCATACGCCCAATTTCGAACGCTTAGCTGAAAGAAGCGTGACTTTTGATAACTGCTACGTTGGGAGCATGGCTACTATCCCTGCGAGACGTGAGATCCATACCGGGCGCTGCAATTTTCTTCACCGCTCCTGGGGGCCGCTTGAACCTTTTGACGACTCCATGCCAGAAATTTTAAAATATTCCGGCGTCTATACCCATCTGGTGAGCGATAACTATCATTACTGGGAAGAAGGGGGTTGGACCTACCACACCCGTTACAGCTCCTGGGAAAACTCACGCGGTCAAGAAAACGACCCCTGGAAAGGGATTGTGGCGGAGCCGGATAGACCTGACCGGGTTTTGGGCAGAGAGACCCGCATAAACTGGGCCAACCGTCCCTATATGCAGAAGGAGGAAGAAACACCCCAGGCCAAGACCTTTACCATGGGAATGGAATTCATTAGAACCAATTATCAGCAGGACAACTGGTTTCTCCATATCGAGACCTTCGACCCCCATGAACCTTATATCGCGCCTCAGAAGTTCCGAGACCTCTACCCGCATGAATACGATGGTCCCCATTTTGACTGGCCGAATTATAAACAAGTGGAGGAGACACCGGAGCAGGTACAGCATGTCAGGTATGAGTCGGCCGCACTTCACAGTATGTGCGACCAGTATTTAGGCAGGGTCCTGGACCTCATGGACGAACTCGACCTCTGGAAGGACACCATGCTCATTGTCAATACGGATCATGGATTCCTCCTGGGTGAACACGGGTGGTGGGCCAAGATGATTCCTCCAATATACAACGAAGTCGCGCATACACCCTTCTTTATCTGGGACCCTCGCTGCGCCAGGAAGGGTGAAAAGCGAACCTCTCTCGTTCAGACCGTTGATCTTGCGCCAACGATCTTGGAATTCTTTAAAAAAGAAATACCCAAGAATATGCAAGGCAGGCCGCTTAAAAATACCATCGCTAAAGACTCACCGGTCCGGGAAGCCGGCCTGTTTGGGCTCCACGGCGCTCACGTTAACGTTACCGATGGCCGGTATGTTTATATGAGAGGACCGGCCGCGCCAGACAATGACCCATGTTATGAATATACCCTGATGCCGACCAATATGCTACATACCTTCTCGGTGAAGGCGCTTCAGGACATCCAGCTTCAAGAACCATTTTCCTTCACCAAAGGCTGCCGCACAATGAAAATCAAAAGACGCCGACCTCACCCCATCAAACTTGAAACCATGCTTTTTGACCTGGAAAATGACCCCGGGCAGGAAAGTCCTATTAATGACCCTGAAGCTGAGCAAACCATGATCAACCACCTCGTCCGGCTGATGGAAGAAACAGATACCCCGCCTGAACAGTATGAGCGGCTTGGCTTCAGGAAAAGGTAGCTGTTGACCCGGCCTTAAAGCGCTGCATGAAATATAGCCTAAACGCACATGGATGCCTTCCAGCCGAACCAGGGTTGGATATCTGAAGTTCTTTACGTAATGAGGATACGATGTATGCTCCCCTTCCCACACCCACATCAAAAATTCCTTGACAACAGTAATCAGTCATACTAATTTTTAAATATCTTTAAAGCAAGAAGCTAAAAGTATAAACAATTTCAGGAACCTGAAGTAGCGATAAATCTGGATTTCCTGAGGAGTTGTTTTATACTCTGAAAAAGATCATTCAGTCCCTGAGAAGGCAGCCATTTTGTTTAAACCAATCTACGCTACTGGTTCCTGAGATGCCTGCTTCTTAAAGAAAACAGGACCATACACTTCCTGATTGGAAAACCTTAAGGCGTTTCGAAACATCTCTTTTATCATGTCAAGCCAGGTAATCTCGGTTTTATTAAACACTCATTAAGATTGACGCATGGCATCGTTCCGCGTCTAAACCGGATACATAATTTGCAACAGCTTCACCCATAAAAATTAGGAGGGAAGAGCATGGAAATAAAAAATAAATATTTTATCGGCGCGGGTGTTCTGGGTATGTTCTTCCTCTTACTGCTGACAGCCCCGTTGAGCACGACCGCTGCAGGTAAGGATGCGGAAATTATATCGAGCTGGGTTTGGACAAAGGACAAACCCAAACCGCTATGGTGGAAATGGGATGATGAAAAAGATAAACCGGTACGCGGTGGATATATATATGCAGCTTCGACGAATTACATCGGGCTGATGAATCCCAACCACTGGCCGGTCCTTGACTGGGTCTCTATAACGAATATGTACGAAGGGCTGGTTTATATTGATGGTGAGTATCAACCCACCTTCCTCTGGCTGGCGGAATCTTATGAGTATCCTGAACCGACTACATGTGTCATGAATCTTAGAAAAGGCGTCAAGTTTCACGATGGATCCGACTTCAACGCAGGAAGTCTGAAGTACTTGATTGACTATATTAAAGACAAGAGAAATGGATGCTGGACCAGGGCCTGGGTTGAGCCAATAAAGTCAATCGAAGTCGTGGATGAATACACAGTCAGGTGGAACTTTAAAAGACCCTGGGCCGGATTTTTAGGAATGATGGCCACGACTCCCGGATATATGATATCCAAAAAAGCCCTGGAAGGGGACGTGGCCATGAAGAAAATCAAAAAACTGACTCGCTATCTCAAGAAAGCTAACGATAAGGCAGCCCAGGCAGAAAAGAAAGCGAGGAAGGCTGTAGCCAAGGGAGGTGCCGAAGCTGATAAGGCAGCCGCCGCAGTAAAGGAAGCCAGAAAAAAAGTGGCCGTATTTGAAGAAGAAATGTCAAAACTGGCGGCCATAGCCAAGGGCGCCAAAGACGTGGATACCAACCCGGTTGGTTCTGGAAGATACATGCTGGAAAAGGCCAGTCCGGGGAACTTTTTAAGATTAAAACGTAATCCTAACTGGTGGTTCGGCCGGAGTATCGGCCGCCCGGACATGCCTTACCCTGATGGCATAATGATCTATGTCATTCCCGACGAGTCAATCAGACTGGCCAACCTGAGAGCCGGGAAAATTGACTACATGGTTCTCAGCCCGACGCAGTTTGAAGCCCTGAAAAAAGACCCCCGATTCAATATCACCAGCCAAATTGGGAATCACCTCGTTGCCTTGAGTTTTAATCATGCCAAGGGGCCATGTAAGGATATCCGGGTACGTAAGGCCATCTCCCATGTCATCAATCGAAAGGCCCTGCTTCATGGACTGCAGTTAGGGCAGGGTATAATCGCCAGCTGTATGTATCATGAAAATCACTGGTGTCATAATCCAAATCTCAAACCAGTGCATTACGATCCCGAACTTTCGAAAAAACTCCTGGCCGAGGCCGGTTATCAAAAGGGCCTGAAAATAAAAGGCTATATGGGCAATGCAACCTGGCAGGTGAACCTGGCGGAAGCCTTAAAAGCCATGCTGGCCGAAGTGGGCGTCACTTGGCAGGTGGATTCCTTGGACGCAGCAGCCAGTTCGGATCGATCGAAAAACCTCGAGTATGATCTGGCCTCAGGCGGCTGGGCTTATATCAAAGAACCGGACATGATAGCCACCGGCCTCTATCACCCAAACGGCGGCTTCAATTATGGCAGAAGCCATAATGAAAAAGCCCTCACTCTCATCGAAGCCGGTAAAAAAGAGCTGGATTTAAAAAAGAGGCAAAAAATTTATTGGGAACTTGAAAAGGTGCTTTACGAGAACTACGAAGATGTTTGGCTTTGGTATCCTATTATTAACACCGCTAGACGGACAGTTCTGAGAGGATATGACGCCAAACTGCACGACAAAGGCGGAGAGGCTTACTGGTTTACGCATCCTGGATGGTTCAAGGACGGGCATCGCTAGTCCGGGTCGCAGGTCATGCTGTGAAAAAATACAGTCCAAAACGTATTGACCCAAACGGCGCTTGGCTTTTTAGTTAAGCGCCTTTGGGCTGAGGGTGCTTCGGAGGTTTAATGCTGGAAGCTATCAGGCCGGCCAGAAAAAGGAGGACCGCGAATATAATAAAAGGGACCATGTAGCTGCCAAGAGAGTCAAAACAAAGGGCCCCAAAAATCGGACCGAGCGCATTGGCGGTCAGCCTGAGCGGGCTGGCGAGGCTAAAGATACTGCCCAGGGACGACCGGCCGAAAAAATCCGCCCAGATAAGGGCAAACAGAGGCATCATCCCCCCCCGTAATAGTCCGAAAAACACCGCAAAGATATATATGAATCCGCCCTGCTTCACAACCCAGAAAATAGACAAAAGTAATATCCCTAAAATCATGAAAACAACGGCCATGAGACGTTTGATCTGAACTCGTTCCGCTAAAAATCCCAGGATAAGGCTGCCTCCGGCGCCGGATACCGCGGCGACGGTAAGAACGAGAACAGCCGATTTTACGGAAATGCCTTTATCTGTCAGAAAGGGAAAGATGTGAAAACTCATACCCGCCCCGCCGAACAGAACAAAACAGGACATGAGCACGATCATCCAAAAGGCCGGGGTCCTTATCGCCTGTTCCCGCGTCCATTCAGGCTCTGAATTCTGTTCTAAAGCATTGCTACCCGTATCATGAGGAACACTGTTATCTGCGCTCCCGGCTTGATCCGGCGCTTTCCCATCAGGCCATAGGCCAATATCTTCCGGTCTTCTTTTAAGAAACAAGAAAGAAGGAACCGCGGACAGGAGGAAGACAACCACCCCCAGGGCTACCCAGGCCATCCGCCAGCCAAAGGACAGGATCATGAATAGAACAAAAGGCGGAAAGACGGCCGTTCCAACACGGCTGCCCAGGTGGGCAATGCCCATGGCCCTGCCTCTCTGCCGATAGAACCAGTTGGAAATGGTGACAGCAATCACCAGACTCAGCATCCCAACGGCGATCATGCGGCCTAACCCAAAGAAGATATAAAGCTGCCAGGGCTGTGTCAGGAATGACAGCGCTATCAGACCGGCGCTGAGGGCCAGGACTCCCCAAAAGGCAATCATTCTCGGCCCATGACGATCGAGGATCGGGCCGACAAAAGGCGCTATGATCCCGCCGCATATCGAACCAAAGGTGATGGCGCCGGTTATCAAAGAACGACTCCAGCCAAACTCCAAGGCCATGGGTTTTAAAAAGATGGAAAGGATATTTTGAAAAACCCCGGCTTCTGTAAACCCAATGAGAAAGGTGACGCCAACGATAACCCATCCGTAAAACGGTTTCCGTAATTTCCAGCCTTCAGATTTCTTTCTAACTTCTGTCATCTTATAACTCAGTGAATGAACTACAGACCACCTTTCATGGAATGGCCTCTCGCAGCGCTCAGGAACTTTAAACTAAAAGAAAATAAGATTATTGTACAGAGGTTCCCTGTTTTTTCGTAGAAAGTATTTAAAAAGAAACGTCAAGGCGCTCCTGGCGATGCACACGCCGCCGAGAAAGAACGCGCCTGGGAAAAAAGTTCCTGTCACCGTTTTATAGTTAAGAAGAAACGTTAAAAAAAAGTTATTTTGAAATAAATTTATTCCAAAAGCTGTTGCTGAATTTAGCTAACTCTTTATAATGAAGCCCAAAAGGGGTATCGAGGGATAAACATAAAAAAGGTAATCATATTATGAACCGACGTAAGTTCATGGAGCTTCTAGCTGCAGCCTCAGCCGCGGGGACCCTGCCATTCAGGAAAGCATACGCCGGGCTGAACTTACCAGAGCCAGGGCCTGAAGCAAAGGTGTTCCTGGCAGGCCTGGAAAAAGGTTCTGCCGACGAAACGCTGGCCAAAGCAGTGCAGGCGGCTGCGGAAACGGCCACTGACTTTTCATGGCTCTCCAAAGGCGACGCCGTTTTAATCAAGCCGGCGCTCAACTCGGGCAACCCCTATCCAGCCACAACCAACCCCGCCGGAATCCGAACCATGGTGGAGCTTCTGAAAAACAAGGGCGCCGGTCGGGTGGTTGTTACCGACATGTCTGGGTTTGAGCACGTGAAACTCTCCCTGGATGAGCTCAAGGGTAGTTCCCGCGAATTGATGATAAAAAGCGGCATGGCGCAGGCGGCGGAGTCCGCAGGCGCGGAGCTTTACTTCCCGGAAGAGGATGGATGGGACGCTTTCTTTGAGGAGCGCCCTGCATCAGGCTCCAACTGGAAGGCCGGGATCATGATGCCGAAAATATTAAAAGATATGGATCATGTAATCCTCATGCCCCGCTGCGGTCGTCATATCCTGGCGGGCAGCACACTGGGAATGAAAGCCGCGGTTGGTTACTGGCGCCCGGACTCCCGGCTGGAATATCATCGGGACGCCTCAACGTTTCAGGAAAAAACGGCAGAGTCCAATACAGTGCCTTCGCTTCGTGAAAGACAACGCCTGGTCCTGACTTCGGCCACCAAGATCCTCACTACCTTCGGGCCTGATAAAGGGTATGTGTCAGAACCGGAAATAGGATTGATAATCGCTTCCGAATCAATTGTCGCGCATGACATGGTTTCACTGGCCTGGCTGCTTGAAAACCGGCGGCTCACCCCGGATTTTGAAAAAATGGGGTTTAAAGACCCTTACAGAAAGCAGTTGGTGGTCAGCAACACCAACCGGATGGTGGTAAGGTGGCTCGGAGGACGAGAACAATCGAGAAAGGCCGAAAAGCTCATCCGAAACGATCTCAACACCATCTGGGACGATAGAGTCCTCAACCGGGCCTACCAGCTCTGGGGCGGCGTGCCAAAGGTAACCCTTGTCAATGTCAATGGCAGGGTTTCAGATGACATCATGAAGAAGCTGACGGCAATGACCACAAGACCAGCGTGAGGGAGTCAATCCTTTTTACTTCAAATGCCTTTCTTCAGACACCATGATTGAGCTCATCGCAGACCTCATGGCCATACGTGCTCAGAGAAATACTAATCTCCTGATAATTGACTTCTGCGGGCTAAGCCAGGAATGAATCTTCGACTTCCCCTATAAAACAGCTATTCTGTTTTTTTCTTTATAAAATTGTTGTATGATGCCTTTAAAGTTATATTTCACCATTTCTTGAAGAAATATTAGCCCGTGGAGACAGAATGGCGAAAAACGTACAGCTTGCCCAACTCGTTGATATGGATTCTCCGGAAGATGTGCTGAAAGAGGGACTCCTAATCCTCAACTTGATTTCTCCAGATTTCGACCTCGCCCCGGTAACCACCGTCTTCCATAAAACCGTCAGCCTTTACAGGGGCGAATGGCCTGGATATCAGGCCTGCAAGACCGAGTTTCACGATCTCCTTCACATGACCGATACCTTTCTGGCGCAGGCCCGCCTGATTCACGGCGCCATCATTAGCGGCCAGACCTTCTCGGAGCGCCACATTACTCTGTCCCTCCTTGCCACCATTCTCCATGATGTGGGATACATCCAGAAAGATGACGAGATGGAGGGTACCGGGGCCCAATATACCGCCCTCCACGTCCAGCGAAGCATGGATTTTTTAGAACACCACGGTGCTGAATACGGCCTGTCTCATCAGGAAATCGCTGAAGGCCGGATGATGATTCTGTGCACCGATCTGGCTGCGGATATTTCCGCAATCGCTTTTCCTTCATACGAGGTGGAACTCCTGGGCAAGATGCTGGGTACCACGGATCTCCTGGCTCAAATGGCCGATCGAACCTACCTGGAAAAACTCCTGTTCCTCTATCATGAATTCAAGGAAGGCGAGGTGGGTCAGTACGAAAGTGAAATAGACCTCCTCCGCAAGACCGTTGGTTTTTATGATTTTATCGCCCAGCGCCTTGAAAAGACACTCGACGCCGCAGACCGGTTCATGAGTTTGCACTTCGCCTCACGGTGGAATGTCCATAAGAACCTCTATCAGGAGGCGATTGAAAGACAGAAAAACTATCTAATAAAGATTCTTGAAACCAAAGATTCCGATCCCCGCCGCTTTTTGAAGCGCGATGGGATTGTGGCTAAGGTTCGAGAAGAGTACGAAGAAAAGAGCGAAAAAGGTGAAACCGAGTCGTCCGAAAGAAAAATATAGCACGCCAAGAAAGGATTGAGATCCCTCATGGAAAGAAGACCGATTAAATTGGATAACTGGCAGGAAGAGTATAAGCGCAAGCTGGTGTCACTCGAAGAGGCGGCCAAGGTGATTAAATCAGGAGACCATATTTTTATACCGAATGGTTACATCGGAGAAATGCCTTACGCCCTCGTGGCCCGGCAAGACGAGCTGCGTGACGTTCAGGTGGAAGTCTGCGCCCCGGCCATTGATCCAGGATGGCTTTCGCCTGGCATGGAGAAGTCTTTCGATATCATTGCCCGAACGTATTTGCACCAGGCGCGGCAGGGCCATGATGAAGGCCGGATACATTTTCTCCCCTATACCAACGGCACCTGGTTTAAACCTTACCGCGACAACCGGCCGGGCGCCCGGGACATTGACGTCCTGCTGATGGAAGTCTCGCCGCCGGATGAAAACGGGTTTTGCACTTTTGGCTTCGTTGTTTGGGAAAAACGGAACTATGCCACAAAGGCAAAAACGGTGATTGCTGAAATTGATTCACTCCAAATAAGATCTCACGGAGATACGGCCATCCATGTCTCAGAGATTGACTATCTGGTTGATATCTCCGTACCTCCGGTCACAGAAGAGGAAAGCAAACTGGTGGCCAGCCGATTTCCTCTAGAAAAACAGGATCAGGCCAGAGAGGCCGCGGCCGTGGCGCCTCCCAGACTTCTGCGTCGGGTTCTTCCCTTGATTGAGGAGATTGATTTACCGCTTATAGAGTTTCAACTGAACCTGGATGAGCCTGATGAGGAGACCAGGGCCATTGCCCAGCATCTGAAGACCGTGCTTCGTGACCGCGACACAATCCAGATCGGGGTGGGCAAGCCTTCCAAGTACATGATCGAACTGGGGGTCTTTGACGATCTTGAAGACTTGGGTATTTTTACCGAAATGGCCTGTCCGGGCATGGGCTTCCTGGTCAAACGAGGCATTGCCACGGGTAAGTATGCCTCCCTGCACCCGGGCAAGGCCGTCTTTACCGGCTTGATCGGTTTCCGCCCCGAGGAAATCCGCTGGGCCAGCAATAACCCCCTCATAGAGCTGTATAGCGCCGATTACACCGTCAATATCGCCAATATTATCAAAAATGAAAACATGATCTCTATTAACAACATAACCCAGGTGGACCTCACCGGGCAGATAACCTGCGAGTCTCAATTCGGCCCGCGATTGATCAACGGGCCAGGCGGTCAGATTGAGTTTCATATCGGCTCCTTTTTTGCCCCTGGCGGCCGGGCCATCTCCCTCATGAAATCCACCTGGAGTGATGGAGCGGTTTCCACCATTATGCCTTATCTTGATCAAGGTTCTCTGGTGACTATTCCCAGGGTTTACGCTGATACAATCATTACAGAGTATGGCGTGGCCGAACTGGTGGGAAAAACACACCGGGAACGAGCTATGGAGCTGATCCGCATAGCGCACCCTGATTTCAGGAAGGATCTAGAAAAAGCCGCTCAAGATATTTTTTAAGCAAGGCAGCCTATTTCAACACGGATCAGTCGAATCTGAGCGATCTCGTTTCCAGCCCGCAGGTCGCATCTCACGAACAAAAGAATCTTTCAGGGAGGAATCTTTATGACGCTTGAGCCCACCGTCCTTTTGGATGGACTTCTTTTCCCGGAAGGTCCACGCTGGCACAACGGAAAACTCTGGTTCTCTGACATGCACGCCAGCTGGGTTAAAACCGTGGACCTGGAAGGCAAGACCGAAGACATCATCGAGGTGCCTGGGTGGCCTTCTGGTCTGGGATGGCTGCCTGACGGCCGATTGTTGGTGGTTTCGATGACGGATCGCCGCCTGCTTAGACTTGACCCTGGAGGGCTCACCGAAGCGGCAAACCTGAGCAAACTCGCGTCGTTTCACTGTAATGACATGGTGGTTGACAGCCAAGGCCGGGCTTATATTGGAAACTTTGGATTCAATTCGGCTGCTCAAGCATCCTTTGCCTTAGCCGAAATCGTGCTGGCTACTCCTGAAGGCAGGGCGCGTGTTGTGGCTGACAAAATGGCC
The DNA here is from genome assembly GCA_019308995.1 of Deltaproteobacteria bacterium. Lineage (NCBI taxonomy): Bacteria > Pseudomonadati > Myxococcota > Myxococcia > Deltaproteobacteria bacterium. The sequence goes on from JAFDHD010000019.1 coordinate 28,599, forward strand.
TTCCCCAACGGAACCGTGATCACGCCGGATGGACAGACGCTCATCGTCGGCGAAACCTATGCTGCGCGTTTGACCGCCTTTGACATCGAGCCCGACGGATCTCTCACCAACCGCCGTGTCTGGGCGCGCCTGAAGGAGGCAGTCCCCGATGGAATCTGCCTTGACGAAGAAGGTGCGATCTGGGTTGCGTCGCCGGTGAGCTCCGAGGTCCTGCGTCTTCGTGAGGGCGGTGAAGTAACTGACCGCATTATAGTGCAGACCCGGGCCTATGCCTGCATGCTGGGTGGGCCGGACCGGCGCACGCTTTTTATTCTCACGGCTGAGTCCTCCCAGCCGGATGAGGTTCAGGCCAAAGCGAGCGGGCGAATCGAAATCGTGCCGGTTGACGTCCCTGGGGCAGGCCTTCCGTAAATTCCCCCTGCCACCTTGACCTGAGCCCTTGAAGGCATAAGCTAACTAACGGCGGAATGCCTTTACCGCAGGCGGCCTGCATTTTGAGCAAGACGGGACCTGATTGTTATTCTTGACTTGCTTCTTTGAGAAAAGACGACCCTTTCCCCTCGACAAAGAAAGACAGCTGCTGCATAATTCCACCAGACTGCAAAGGAGGTAATTTTGCGCTATGCCTATCATGACCGCAGAACAATATGAAGAAAGCCTGAGGAAATTAAACCTGGTGATCTATATGTTCGGTGAGCGTGTGGAAAACCCGGTGGATCACCCCATTATCAGACCCTCGATGAACGCGGTGGCCAAAACATACGAACTGGCGCATCTCCCGGAATATGAAGACCTCATGACCGCAACCTCCCACCTGACCGGCCAAAAAATCAACCGCTTTACTCACATTCATCAAAGTACCGATGATCTGGTCAGGAAGAGCAAGATGGGCAGATTACTCGGCCGCCACACAGGATGCTGTTTTCAGAGATGTGTCGGCATGGATACCCTGAATGCATTGTCCATCGTGACATATGATACCGATTTAAAGTACGGAACGGGGTATCATGAACGATTTTTGAAATACCTCGAATACGTTCAGGAAAACGATCTGACCTGTGACGGCGCCATGACCGATCCCAAAGGCTTTCGGCGGCTCCCGCCCCATCAACAGCCTGATCCTGACCAGTTTCTGCACGTGGTGGAAGAAAGACAGGAGGGCATTGTAGTCAGAGGGGCAAAGGCGCATCAGACCGGCGCGGTAAACTCCCATGAAATTATTGTGATGCCCACCATCAGCATGAGGGAAGCGGACCAGGATTATGCCGTCTCCTTCGCCCTCCCCAGTGACACCGAGGGGATTATCTACATCATGGGTCGCCAATCCTGTGATACCAGGAAATTAGAAGGCGGCTCGCTCGATCAAGGCAATCTATTCTTTGGGGGGCATGAAGCGCTGGTAATCTTCGACAACGTCTTTGTCCCCTGGGAGCGTATCTTCATGTACAGAGAATGTGACTTCGCTGGACAGCTGGTGGAGATTTTTGCGGCCTATCACCGGCAAAGCTATGCCTGCAAAGTCGGTGTGGGCGATGTTTTGATCGGCGCCAGTCAGACCATAGCCGAATACAATGGTACGGAACAGGCGTCTCATATAAAAGACAAGATTGTCGAGATGAATCATTTGAACGAAACACTGTACTGCGGCTGTATCGCCTGTGCCTCGGAGGGACATAAAGAACCGAGCGGCACATACTGTGTCAACATCTTACTCGCCAATATCCATAAACATAACGTCACCCGGTTCCCATATGAAATTTCCCGGCTGGCCCAGGATATCGCAGGGGGGTTGATGGTAACGATGCCTTCTGAGAAGGACTTTAAATCCCCGCAGACTGCCAGATGGTTGGATAAGTACTTTAAGGCCAATCCGGACGTGCCGACAGAAAATCGAATGCACGTTCTCCGGCTCATCGAAAATATCACCCTGGGAACCGCAGCGGTCGGGTATCTGACAGAATCCATGCATGGCGCCGGTTCACCTCAAGCGCAGAGAATCATGATTTCCCGCCTGGTAAATCTGCAAGAAAAACAAAAAGCCGCCCAAAGGCTATGCGGCATACTTTAAATTACGATTCCAACGAAAACTCGGTATTGACCTGCCTCTTCAGGCCACTGATCGTTGTGTATATCAAGTTCTACAAAAAGGATTCATGGCATACGGGGTTCGAGTTATGGTGAGGCCCTGGTGATGGCGTGCTGCCCTTAAGGAGCAAGCGCGCGCCACGGCCAGCGCCGTTGTTCATGCAGCCTTCTTCATCGTTAGATATGAGCCGCCAAAGCCGGTGGCGCAAGAAGCTGCATCTTCTCCGCAAGATTAAGTCGGAGCTTATTGAGGTGAATTTCAATAGAGAACAGCCTGTTTGATTCTGTCCTTAAAAAAAACCATGTTATTCAATGGCTGAGGTATTTCCACTTGAGCACAGACCTTATGGTAAACAAGGCCTCTGGCATCGTTTCAAACACCGGCAGGCCGGCATCCCTGAATGCTGAAAAAAGCTGAATTTTCCTTTCTTCGAGCTGGAGATCGTCTTTAGAAAACCTGGAAAAGATAGGTATGACCGGTTTTTCCATCCCTGGAAAAGTTTCGGTCATGAGTTTGATCACTCTTTCTAACTGATCAGGCTGCAGCGTGCGTATGTATTCCAAATAGAAAAACGGGATGATCAGATCTATATTCTTGTCAGAGTCCATAACCTTTATCGTATGCACCATGATCTGAAGGTCTCTGCCATATGCGCCCAGGTCAACCGGGTTGGCCGTACTTGTATTTATTCTGGATATCTTCTCATTGATGCGCTCTTGGGTTGACGCCTCCAGTTCAGGCAGTGAAAAGCCGTGCAGCGCGGCAAGGTCAGTAAACAAAACCGAGGTGCCGCCGCCGGCGCCCAGGAAACCAACCCGGGACCCCCTGGGAACCTTGGCTGAGGTAACCAGTGTTACCACGTCAAGCATTTGCTCTAGCGTCTGGACCTCTATACATCTGGACTGGCGCATAACCGCAGAGAAGATGTATTGAGGCCCACAGATGGCCCCGGTGTGGCTTGCCGCGGCCCTGGCCCCCTGTGCGGTCGCGCCGCCCCTGAGAATAATGACAGGCTTTTTCGGGGTGGTTACCTTCAACACCTCTAAAAAAGCTCTTCCATCCTTAACGTCTTCAATATAGGCGGTGATAACCTTGATGGCATCGTCTCGGCCAAAGTACTCAATATAGTCGTGAGCCCCTAAATCAATCTGGTTGCCATAGGAAATGGCTTTATTCAGCTCCAGTTTGCGGGATTGCGCCATACGCAGGAAATTCAGGCTCACACCGCCGGATTGACCAAGAAAGGCGATTGTTCCAGGCCCCGCTTGCTCAAGCAAAGGATTATAATTAAAGGTAACTTTTGATTCCGTGCACAATACGCCGATACAGTTTGGACCGATAATCCTTGTCCCACCCTGCCGGGCCTGTTTGACCATGGCCCTTTCGAGTTCAATATCGCCTATCTCGGAGAAGCCAGAAGTGAAGAAGTGTACGAATTTGATACCTTTCTTTTGCGCGGCCGTTACCACCTCCAAGGCCCGCCGTACCGGGACCTGGACAATGGCGAGGTCCACCCCTTCTGGAAGATCATCTATGGATGGAAAGACCTTTATGCCGTCTATCTCCTTGTGCGCCGGATTTACCGCATAGAGTGCACCCTGAAAGCCGGTGCGTTTAAGGAGCTGAAAGTAAGGGAGCTTCCCCTCGCCTAAACGCGGGGATGCCCCAATGACAGCAATACTGGATGGGTAGAACAGCTTGTCCAGATCCATGTGCCCTCCTTTAGCTCAACCAGGTGACGTTTCACTCGAACACCTTCATATCCCCGAAAATTACTTCACAGTCAATTTAAAAGTGACTAATGTCAAATATAGAAAAGGAACCTGGACTCAGGCAAGATAGAACCTTAGTAAACAAGATTCAGTGAGGCACGATCGGTTTGGTAACCCCAATGAAAATAAGTCGGTTTTTTATTGTCAGCCGCCTGATCCATCAAATATAATGCTTCTGTGAGCAAATCGGGTTTTTTACTCAGACAGTCAGTATTAACTGCCAAACAATTTTTAATAAGCAAGGGAGGAAAAAATGATTAAGACACCAGAGCAATACATCGAAAGCCTGAGGGATGGCAGGGTGGTCTATCAGGATGGAGAAAAAGTCAAGGATGTGCCCACGCACCCTGCCTACAAAAGGATGGTAGAACGAGCGGCTTCAGAGTTTTACATAGCCCAGCAGCCCGAATACCGGGAACTGTTTAATGTGATGGAAGACGGTGAGGAATATTCCTTTTCGTATCACGTGCCTGAAACCGGTGAGGACCTTCAAAGGCGGAGGATGATTATTCAAACGCTGGATCGCTCGGCAGCCGGAGGGTCCAAGCTTACGGGAGTGGACGGCCTGAACGGCGTTGCCTTCGCCGCTCACAAGATGGACGCGGCACTGGGTACGAATTACGGGGAGCATGTTGATAATTACCGCAAGTGGTGTATGAAGAACGACCCCGGCCTCTGTGCCGCGGTGAGCGATCCGAAAGGCGACAGGAAGCTGCATGCCGAAGACCCGAAGCAAAAACATAAAGACTACTACGTCAGGATAGTTGATCGAACCGGTGACGGCATCGTCATCAACGGGGCCAAGGTCCACATCAGCCACGCGATCTTTTCTAATGAGCTCATACTGCTGCCTTCCCGCAACCACAATGAGTCGGGCAAGGATTACGCCCTGGCCTGCGCTGTACCGTGTCATGCCAAGGGGGTGACTTTTATCGGAACAGACACATCAATTGCCGGCGGGGGGGGCCATCCCATGATAATCTTTGACAATGTTTTCGTTCCCAATGAGAGGGTCTTCCTGGCTGGCGAATGGCAGTTCTCTAGGATATTTGCCACCTCCTTCGCACGCTACCATCGCCTCACCGCCGCGACTTACAAACACGTCCACCTCCAGGTCCTGGCCGGACTGGCCATGCTCATGGCGGAATACAATGGGCTGACCCACGCCACCCGTATCCGGGACATGCTGGCCTGGCTGGCCATGTACGCCGAGGTAACCGAGGCTATGGGCAAGGCCGCGGCCCTGGATGCTCAAATTGATCCGGAGACAGGTTTTGCGCAGCCAAATTCCGTTTACACCAATTGCGCCAAATTCTGGTTTGCCGACAACTGGCATCAGGCCGTAAAGTATATCCAGGATATAACCGGCGGCATCGCCGGAACCATGCCTTCTATGAAGGATTGGGAGAACCCTGATATACGTCCGTACATCGAGAAGTACCTCGGGGGCGTGGCCGAGTATCCCACCGAGGAAAGGATACTGGCGCTGAACGCCATCAACCGGCATACATCCGCCTTTATGGGAATCCTCAGCATCCATGCCGAGGGCTCTCTGGCCGCCCAACGGATGACCGTCTATCAACAAGCTGATTGGGAGCAGTTCAAGGCCGCGGCCAAGCATTCGCTGGGGCTTCCAACAGACCACCCGGCTTATAAGGAACTGCCTTCCGAGCCGCCATGGAAGTTTGCGGAATGAGCGGCTTATTGCTGCGTTGATAATGTCATTGTTTTGGCCGCTCACATGAATATTTTATAAAGTATCTACTCTTGACCACCATAATAACAGGTAGAAAAAAAGGAGTCCGGAATGATCGAACCCGGGCTCCCCAAAATTAATAATGCTATCGAGATCAAACGCGGGAGATGCCTTCAGTTATAATTCCAGGATAAACGTTTTTTTGCTGCGGAAGCTTTGTAGGTCAGGGTGGCCCGCGAAGCGGGTCTCCCTGACAACAATTTAGAGGACTTAAAACTCCTTACCAAAATGATCCCTGTTCCACCGCCTGCCTTCATCGAGCATGGCCAGGTAGTTTTCGAGAGGAATATAGCTGGCCACCGAGTTGCCGGTGCCCAGGACATAATGCCCGGTCGGCGCGCAGGCATCGAGGATCTCGCGGGTGCGTTTTCTGACCTCATCCTCGGTCCCAGCAGCCAGGAGGTTCACGTCCAGGCCGCCGATGATGCCGACCCTATTGCCCCAGCGGCGGTAGGCCTCTTCTACCGGCATGATCTTGTCCTCGAAGCTGTGTTTGCCATCAATGCCGGTTTCGCAGATATCGTCCATAATGGATTCGATGTTGCCGCAGGAATGCAGCAGGGCCAGTTTGTCCGCCTTGTGGGCCAGGTCAACCATCTTTTTCAAATGAGGCAGGAATTTTTCCCGAAAGATTTTAGGGGAAACCAGTGTCCCGGAATAAAACCCCATATCGTCTCCAATAAAGATTCCCCCGACGTTTGGCAGCGTCATCAGTTCTTCAGCCCCGCGGTAGATTATGTCTGATATCTTCTCGATCACCGCATCCACCAAATCCGGCTGATCATATAAAGCATAGGAGAATGGAACCATGCCCATGAGCCAGGTTGTCCACTCAAACAACCCCCCAGGCAGCACCATGACCTTCATGCCTTCCGGGACCATGTCGGCAAGCTGTTTGGCGCCAAGGTTAATTATCCCGGGGCTCTCCGGCCACTCGTAATCTTTAAAGTCTTCCCAGCTCATGATCGGGCCCCTGTTGCTGTCCAGATAGGCCCTTCGGCCACCTTTAATTTTTGAAGATTTGCTTGCGAGCTGCAGGCGGAAACCAGGGAAGTTCAGTAAACCATGGGTGGTCACAAAGTCCCAGCCCACCGCTTCATAGAACCTGACCGATTGCTCGAGGAATTTAACCCCTTGCGCAATGGTCTCCTTGATCGAGGTCTCAGAGGGCTCCCTGCTGCTGGCCATGAGCTGGAGAAAGCTCCCGACCCTCTCCCCCAGAAGAGCGCTCATGATCCCCGAGTCCGCGAAAAGGTCACCCGCCGGCACCGGGCCAGGCGCCCGTCTAGTCACTGCCTTGCGAAAACGCTCGAAGTCCGGTTTCCAGCCTTCAGGTTTTACCTTGAAGCTCGTTTGACTTCCACTCATTTCCTGCTCCTTCATATTTTAATCAACTTACCGGCAGCTCATATCCTTGTCAATTATTACCCTTAAAAAGCTTTTCCTCGCCCCTGGCCGCTTGAAGCCTGGAAGTGTTCCAGTCCACTTAAAAGCCTAACCCGAAAACTCTCATGTTCGTGAGGCCGAATTAATTTGGCGATGCTATTATCTTGTTATTTTTTACTAAATTAAATAAAATAATAAAATAAGTAAAGCACTTATCCTCCATAGGTGCGGGCAGATTTTCAGGTAAAGGGTTTACTAAATTAAATAAAATAATAAAATAAGTAAAGCACTTATCCTCCATAGGTGCGGGCAGATTTTCAGGTAAAGGGGTTATTTTAACCCTGGAACATGGGAAAATATAAGGAGGGCATGATGTCCAAGCTTAAAATCCTGATCGCCGAAGATGACAAGACGACCCGGACTTTCTATGACAAGGCGCTGGACGATGAAGTCTTTGAGAAGCGCTTTGAAACAGACGGTGAAGAGGCCTTGAACGCCTATAAATCCTGGAAACCGGACATCCTGGTCCTGGACATCATGATGCCTGGCATAAGCGGCTACACGGTGCTTAAAACTGTTCGAATCCAAGAGAAAGACCAATCCGTAACCATCATCATGGCGACTTCTATGGATAAAGAGGAGGACGTCAAGGCCTGCCTCGAACTGGGAATCCAGGGCTATCTGGTTAAACCGGTTGATTTCAAGGGCGCGGGTGAAAGGATTTTAAGCTGGTATCGCAGCCACAAACAGGCGCAAGCCGAGGCTGAAGGGGAACAATCGAAAGGAGGCAGCGGATGAGAATAAGCCACAAATTATTATTAGGATTTGCAATAATTATTTTGTTTATAGGAGTTATTGGACTTGTCAATTGGAAGTCTTTTAAAAACATCGAGGGAATTCTTAATGAGTTAAATAATGATATTGTTCCCGGCGCACTGGCCATGACCGAGATGAAGGGCTCAGCCGAGCAGATAGCGCATAAGACCATTGAGTATATGTTAACTCATAATCCTGAAAGTAAAGCAGAAGTTCGGGCAGCCATGGAGGAACTGCAGAAAAGCACAGCCGAACATAAAGCGCATGAAAAGCATATTGGTTTAGAAGAAAAAAAAGAGGCAGAAAAACTTGAAGAGGAAGCAAAACAGCTTATTTCTAGAGCCAACGAAATCATTGACCTGAAGGACCGGAGAGTACCTCTAGACGTTCTATTAAAAAAAGAAAACGAAGAACTTCGCGAGGTCCTTTCCTCTTTTACCGGGTATGTCATAAGCCATAAGGCAGAGCACCTAGAAGAGCTAGCCATAGCAAATGCTCAAGTTTTTCAAATACAGGCCAGGGCTACTAAATATATTATTATAACAACTCTATTGCTCCTCGGTATAGCGGTTGGTCTGAGCCTTTTCATCTACCGTTCTATTTCCGGTCCGATTAATAAACTGCATAAAGGAACCGAGATGATAGCCCAAGGCAATCTGGACTATAGAGTAGGCACAGACGCTAAGGACGAAGTCGGCCAGCTTTTAAGAGCATTTGATGAGATGATCGAAAACCTGAAGAAAAAAACCACATCAATAGACAATCTCAATAAAGAGTTTGCCGAGCGCAAGCAGGCGGAGGAGGCACTGCGGAAGGAAAGATATGATCTCGACAAGCGGGTCAAGGAACTGAATTGCTTCTATGGCATTTCTAATCTTATCGAGCAGCCGAACATGTCATTAGAGGAGTTACTTCAAGGGGTAGTTGATCTCATTCCCCCTTCCTGGCAGTACCCGGAGATCACTTGCGCGCGCATTATATTCGAAACTCAAGAGTATCGAACCCAAAACTTCAGAGATACAATTTGGAAGCAAATCAGCGAGATCAAAGTGCATGGCGAGCGGGTTGGTACTCTGGAGGTATGTTACCTGAAAGAAAAACCGAAAAGCGATGAAGGCCCTTTCTTGAAGGAAGAAAAAAGTCTGCTCGATGAAATTATTGGACGATTGGGCAATGCCATCGAGTCTATGCAGACCGAGAAGGCGTTGCGTGAAAGCGAAGAACTCTTTAGAAAAATCACCACTTCCGCCCATGACGCCATTATTATTATTGATAATAATGGAAATATTTCCAACTGGAATGAAGCCGCGGAAAGGATATTCGGTTATTCAGGCCATGAGGTTCTAGGAAAGAATCTACACGAAACCTTGATTCCCGAACGCTTTCTGGAAGCTTACCAGAAGGCCTTTCCTCGGTTCCAGGTCACGGGTCAGGGGGCTGCCGTGGGTGAGACCCTTGAACTGGCGGCCGTTAAAAAGGACGGAACCGAAATCCCCATAGAACTTTCTCTTGCAGCTATAAGCTTGAAAGGAAAATGGAATGCCGTGGGGATAATAAGGGACATCACCGAGCGCAAGCAGGCCGAGGAGGCGCTGCGCCAGAGTGAAACCCGCTTCAGAGAGCTTTTTGAAAATATAAGCTGCGGCGTGGCGATCTATGAAGCCGTGAATAATGGAAATGACTTCGTGTTCAAGGACTATAACCGGGCCGGAGAGAAGATGGATGGAACAAGCAGGGAAGATGTCATCGGAAAGCGTATCACCGAGACGTTCCCTGGGGTAAAGGAGTTCGGCCTGTTTGAAGTCTTCCAGAGAGTTTGGAAAACCAGTGAACCAGAGCATCACCCCACCTCATTTTACCAGGACGATAGAATAACGGGCTGGAGGGAGAATTACGTCTACAAACTGCCTTCAGGCGAAATTGTGGCTGTCTACGACGATGTCACCGAGCGCAAGCAGGCCGAGGAGGCGCTTAAGGAGTCAGAAGAGAAGTATCGTCTCATAGCCGAGAACATGAGTGATGTCGTCTTTACCCTGGATATGAACGGGAATCTAACTTATATCAGTCCATCAGTTATACAGTCGCGCGGCTATACTCCTGAAGAAGCCATGAATTTGAGGGGAGAAGAAGCCATGACTTCTGCTTCCTTGAAGCTCATGACAAAGGAGTTTACCAAAGAGCTGGCTTTAGCAGATGAGGAGCCTCTGGGTCACCGGGAACCCCTGGCACTTGAGCTTGAGTTTATTCGTAAAAACGGCTCCACATTCCTGGCGGAGGTGAAGTTTACGTTCTTGCATGATCAGGATAACAAACTTGTAGGGTTTCTGGGCGTTTCAAGGGATATTACCGAGCGTAAGCAGGTCGAGCAGGCGCTCGTGCAGGCCAAGATAGAGGCCGAACTGGCCAACCAGGCCAAGAGCGAATTCTTAGCCAACATGAGCCACGAGATCCGGACGCCTATGAACGGCATCGTGGGCATGACCGGTCTGCTGCTGGACACCGAACTGACATCGGAACAGCGCGAATACGTTGAAACGATTCAAAACAGCTGCGACTCCCTGCTGGCAGTCATCAACGATATCCTCGACTTCTCCAAGATTGACGCGGGCAAACTGGAGATGGAGACGCTTGATTTCGATCTGCGCACAACCCTGGAAGACATGAACGAAACACTGGCGGTTAAGGCCCAGGAGAAGGGGCTGGAGTTTATCTTTCGCATCGCCCCGGACGTCCCCTCGCTGCTTCAAGGCGATCCCGGCCGTCTCCGTCAGGTCCTGACCAATCTTATTGGCAACGCCGTCAAGTTCACCGCTCGCGGGGAAGTAGCCGTTAATGTGAGCCTGGAGCAGGAGGATGACGCCCAGGCCATGATGCGCTTTGAGGTGACTGACACCGGTATTGGGATTCCCAGGGACAAGACTTTCTCGCTCTTCGAGGCCTTTACCCAGGCCGACGCCTCAACCACCCGCCAGTACGGGGGAACCGGCCTGGGACTTACCATCTCCAGGCGCATTGTCGAACTGATGGGCGGTCAAATCGGGGTTGAAAGCGAAGAGGGAAAGGGCGCCACCTTCTGGTTTACCGCTGTTTTGGGCAAACAGCCCGAAGGCACAGAACCTGTTTACGAACTGGCCGAAGACATCAGAGACACACGGATTCTGATCGTGGACGACAACGCCACCAACCGGCGCGTGCTGGCGGAACAGCTCCGCTCCTGGCACTGCCGTTATGATGAAGCGCCGAATGCAGATACCGCCCTGAAAAAGCTTGCCGCCGCTATAGCAGAAGGTGACCCCTTCCGAATCGCCATCCTGGACATGTTAATGCCAGGCATGGACGGAGAGGCCCTGGGCAGAAAAATCAAAGCGGACGCATCCCTGCGGGAGACGATTCTGGTGATGATGACCTCGGCCGGAAGACGCGGGGACGCCGCCCGTATGGAACAGATCGGATTCTCGGCCTATCTGACCAAGCCGGTCAAACAGTCCCGGCTTTATGACTGTCTCGTAACAGTCCTGGGTCGAAAACCACAGGCCGCGGCAGGCCAAAAACCGATCGTCACCCGGCATACTATCGCGGAAGACAGAAAGAGAAATATTCGCATCCTGCTGGCCGAGGACAATATAACGAACCAGAAGGTAGCCTTAAAGGTCTTGGAAAAGCTGGGCTTTCGGGCCGACGCGGTGGCTGACGGCCAGGAAGCGGTTAAGGCCCTGGAAACCATACCTTATGATCTGGTACTCATGGACGTTCAGATGCCCGAGATGGACGGTTTTGAGGCAACGCGGGTCATCCGGGATAAGGCCTCGGCAGTCAAGGACCACGGCATTCCCATCATCGCCATGACAGCACACGCCATGAAGGGCGACCGGGAAAAATGCCTTGAAGCTGGCATGGACGACTATGTCTCCAAGCCGTTTCGGCCCCAGGAACTGTTCGAGGCCATACAAAAGGCGCTCCTTAGCGACACATCCCCGCCAGCCCGTGAAGCTGCCAAAGCCGGGTCCCAGGCCAAGGACGTCTTTGACCGGCCTGTCTTGCTAGACCGGCTCTTCGGTGACGAGGAGCTTGTCAAGGAGATACTGGAAACCTTTCTAGAGGACGCCTCTGGACAGATTAATGAGTTAAAAGAGGCCCTCAAGAATAACGACGCCTCGATGGTACGCGAATACGGCCACAAGCTCAAGGGCGCCTCTGGCATGGCCTGCGCCGTGGGCATGCGGGAGGCGGCTCTCCAAATAGAAACGGCGGGCCAAAAAGAAGACCTGGGCCGGGCAGCTTCTCTAACAGAAAAGATCGAGCAAGAGTTTATGAAATTGAAAAAACACCTGTTTGAGTCAGGAATCCTGATGTAGAGAGGAGAGGCTCTTCATGAAAGTGTTAATCGCTGAAGATGACATAACGACACTCAAAACCCTTGAAGCCCTTTTAACCCGGTGGGGGCATAAAGTAGTTTCCGTCCAGGATGGGAACAAGGCCTGGGAAGTGCTCCAGTCTCCAAACGCCCCCAGGCTCGCCATCCTCGATTGGATGATGCCCGGACTGGACGGCCTTAAGCTCTGCCTCAGGATTCGCCAGCAGGAAATGCAGGTTCCAGCATATATCATTCTCCTCACCAGCCGCGACCCCGAAGAAGACATTGTCGCGGGCCTTGAAGCCGGTGCTAATGACTATGTCACCAAGCCGTTTAGCCGCAGCGAACTGCGCGTACGCATATTAGCCGGGCAGAGAATTGTCGAACTGCAGTCCACCCTGGCCAACCGCGTTAAGGAGCTTCAGGATGCCCTTGATCATGTCAAAATCCTGCAAGGCATCCTGCCCATCTGCATGCACTGCCACAAGATACGCGACGACCAGGACGTCTGGCAGCGACTGGAAAAATACGTTTCAGAACGCTCCCTGGCCGAATTCAGCCACGGCCTTTGCCCGGAATGTTTGGAAAAGTACTATCCTGAGTATTCCGAGCCGAAACAAAACGATGTTCCAGATCAAAATAAACAGTAGAAACTGATTAAAAACGATTGGTAACTTTGGTTCTTCTCCAAATTAGTTGATAATAAAAACTTGATAACCATATATTTGACCATAGGTAAAAAATTCAAGCGAAGGGGCTTATCCTTGGGTCTATTAATTAACGCTCTGATATTGTTAAATTTAGGAGCAATCTAATATTCTTGTCCCATGGAAAATCCCCTTTACAAAAGGGGAGCGTTTTAAAGTCCCCCTTTTCTAAAGGGGGATTTAGGGGGATTTTTTTAGGCCGAGTCTTTTATCAACAACACTTTTGTTAAACTCCACCTGCCTATCCAATCTATTGAAATTGCAACTGATTATATCACAACCCAATTACGAAACATTGGTTAAATGATCAACAAAATCGGAGATGATCCATTTTTAAATAACGGCTAGAGGCTTCTAAAACAATCTACTAAAGGTCATGGCATCAATCAAATAAGGAGGCTTGAAATGGAATCAACTTCTGAATCAAGACCCTGGCTTTCTCTGTATCCCCCAAGCTATCTTCCGGATTTAACCCCTGAAGCTTCGACAGCCCTCAACCATCTCCGCCGAACTGTCAAAATAGAAGGCAAAAGACCAGCCCTCTTTTACTTTACCGAGACAACTTCCTATCGTCAGCTTGATGAGATGAGTGATGCGTTTGCCTGTGCCTTAAAGGCCCTTGGAGTGAGTAAAGGAGATCGAGTGGCCCTCTATCTACAAAATATCCCCCAGTTTGTTATTGCTCAATATGGTGTCTGGAAGTTAGGAGGGATCGTTGTTCCCCTAAATCCTATGTATAAGGAGAAGGAACTCACCTACTATTTTAGCGACGCTGGTGTCAAGGTGCTTATCGCCCAGGAATCCCTTTATATAGGTTCGGCTCAGGATGCCATTGATAATAGCGGTGTTCAGCATGTAATTACAACTTGTGAACTGGACTTTACCGATGGCAGCGCCGCTTTACCAGCCATGATGCAGGGAATTGAAAAAAACAAGGGATTGGGGACGCTTGACTTTGTGGATCTATTGGAGAGGTATCAGGGGCAGCGTCCCCCTGACGTGCAGTTATCATCCCATGATGTAGCTTATCTCACTTATACATCCGGAACTACGGGTCCGCCTAAGGGAGCTATGAACACTCATGGAAATGTCGTGTTTAACTCAGAGGTCTATCGCCATTGGTGGCAGCTCGAATCGTCTGATGTCATCCTCGGTGTCGCCCCTCTTTTTCATGTTACTGGTATGATCGCTCATATAACAGCAGCCGTGGCCTCAGCCATTCCTCTCGTCCTGTTTTACCGCTTTGATACCTTTACAGCCCTTGAGATGATCGAACGGTGGAAGGTTACATGTACAGCAGGCGCCATCACTGTATTTATCGCCTTGCTCAACGACCCGGTTATCAATGAACGTGATCTGTCCAGTTTGCAAAAAGTCTATAGCGGAGGAGCTCCTGTTATTCCAGCCATCGTTGAACAATTTGAAAAGGCAACTGGAGTCTATATCCACAACCTTTATGGGCTCACAGAGAGCACATCCCCCACCCACATGGTTCCTTTCGGGGTAAGAGCGCCTGAAGATTCAACTACTGGAGCCCTTTCCATTGGAGTTCCAATCCCAAGCCACTTTGCAAAAATCACGGACCTGGAAGATCCTGAAAGGGTACTTTTCCCTGGGGAAGTTGGTGAGCTGGCCGTTAAGGGCCCGGGAATAATTCCAGGATACTGGAAAAAACCTGACGAAACAGCCCATGCCATTCGACAAGGGTGGCTTTATACCGGTGACGTCGGCACAATGGATAAAGACGGCTGGTTTTATATCCTAGATCGGAAAAAGGATATGATAATTGCATCAGGATTTAAGGTCTGGCCAAGGGAAGTCGAAGACTGCCTCTATCTTCACCCTTCCGTCCGTGAAGCGGCTGTGGTGGGTTTACCGGACCCATACAGGGGTGAAACCGTAAAGGCCTTTGTGGCCTTAAGGGAGGGAAATGAGGGTCAGGTCACTGAGGAAGAGATAATAAATTTCTGTAAGGAGCGGCTGGCGGCCTACAAATACCCTAGAAACGTCGAGTTTGTCTCAGAGATTCCCAAGACCCAAACTGGAAAATTCTTACGCCGGGCCTTGCGGAATACTGACAACTCTCAGAAAGAACCTTAGTAAGACCCTGATCACAAAATTTCGACGATCTCCGATTCCCAGCCAGGAGATATTATGATTTTGGTTAAAGTGATACAGGTATCGAATCAAGCAACCTTCGCGCATTGCCATCAAGAAGGGCCATCACCTCTTCTTCAGTAAAAGGCTGGCTCGGTGGCGCCTGATGGGGAAGGCTTTCTATAATTTTAATCCACTCCTTGCTTGAGAGGGAGTCTTCCAAAATGGGGGCGTCAGTGCCAAACATGACCCTGTCCCGCCCGAATTCGTCCAAGAACTTCCTGAGGATATAACAGAATTGGCTGTAGCGTTGCCTGGCGATAGTCTGCCAGGCGCAGAAATCGCACATAACGTTTTCCCTGACCTTCCCCAAAGCTATTAGGTCTCGCCAGAACTCAAAGCCGAGGTGAGCCACTATCACGGTAAGATCAGGGAAATCAACAAGAACTCGCAGTAAGACAGCAGCATGAGCATTGCCTTGATTATAGAACGGGGGATTCTCCGGTCCCATATGGAAGTATACTGGAATCTTCCAGGCAGAGGCCCTTTCGTAGAAAGGGTAGCACTCTTTGTCGGCGGGAAGGAACCCGGTCGTGGGGTACAGCTTTATTCCCCGGGCGCCCCATTCGGTGACACACTTTTCGAGTAACTCCACAGCGCCCTCTCGCCTGGGGTCTACGCCACAGAACCATATGAAGCGGTCCGCGTGTTTCGCTGCGACCTCACTCACGTGCTTGTTCTGCTCATCAATGGGTATCTCGGCCTCACCAAACAGCAGACCGTAATCAAGGTGTAATATGATGGACTTTTCAATGCCTGCCTCATCCATTCGCCTGATGTGACTCGTGCCGTCTGGGTCAAAGTTCTGTGGGCGAGTGACGCTCATTTCCTCTGCTTCGGCCCGCGCTTCCTCAGGGTTCCGGGCTTCGTGCTCACCCGGGACCCAGGAAGGCGATACGGCATTCTCACTAGTAAATCCTTTGACAAATAAGTGGCAATGCATATCAATAGTCATCTCAGTCCCCTCCTAATTACAAGCGATTTGAATGATTTCCCGGGAGACAGCCTGCTAGTTTTACCATATCAACTGATTGCAGTGCATGTCAACAGCGCTGAGATGGGTATATCGGAGGGTCATTTTCAAAGAAATAGTATGCCTTATCTTGACAAGATTACTATAAGCATCGTCATTGATTGCCGCCATCAGATATGGTAAGCATATTTAAAAAATCAGAAATCAAGCAGCGACAGTCTCGATGATTTAATCCTAAAGAAACATATCGTCAACCGAATCATCAGAGATGTTCATAATTATAAGTTGAACGGAGGGTATCGCCATGTATGTTAAAGAAGCCATTGCCAATCGTCTTAGCATCAGACAATATACCGAATCATCCATCCCCTGTGAGCACCTGGAGACGCTTTTCAAATCGTTGCAACTGGCCCCTTCAGCCAGTAACCTTCAAAATTGGGAATTCGTTTTCGCCGGTGATCCCAAGCTCAAGCAGCGTCTCGTTCAGGCTTGCTCCTATCAGCCTTTTGTGGCTCAATGTTCCTATCTTATTGCCGCTATTGTTGATCCCGCGTTAAAATGGCACCAGGTGGACATCACCATCGCCCTGACAAACTTCACCCTGCAAGCCATGGAGTTGGGTTACGGCACATGCTGGATAGGCGCTTTTGATGAATTTAGAGTCAAAGAGCTTTTAGGCATACCCGATCACAAGAAGGTGCTTGTTTGTATGGCTTTTGGCATACCCAAGGGAAGGCACGCTCCGAAAAGCCGTAAGGCGATCGAAGAATTTGTTTACCTAAACGGCTATGGCCGTCCATTCCAAGTTAACCCATAAACAGCGAATATATTGATTGGCAGTGTTTTAAATGTCGTAATAAAATCAGTGAGAATACAGGCTGAAAGGAAATCGAATTAAAATAAGGAGTCTAATATGCTTGAACTTAAGTCAGAGTTTCTCTGTGAATTAGTGGGGGATTTAGATGATCCTCAGGAAATTGGGGCAACACCTTATGGTGTTCGAATGATTGTTCCTATTGTTGGTGGCACAGTAAAAGGACCCAAATTAAACGGAGAGGTACTTGCTTTTGGGGCGGACTGGATTCTTATGCGCTCCGATGGCGTGGGAGAAGTAGATGTTCGAGCCACTATGCGTGCTGATGACGGTGAACTCATCTATGTTTATTACCGTGGCATCTTGAAAATTGCTCCAGAAGTTATGCAACGGATCCAAAATGGCGATGACGTTGATCCATCTGAGTATTATTTTCGTACTACGCCGATTTTCGAGACCAGGTCAGAGAAATATAGTTGGTTGAATCAGATTATCTGTGTTGGTGTTGGTAAAATTGAACCAAAACGAGTTCGCTATAGGGTGTATCAGATACTTTAAAATAAAAAATTATAGGCGAAGAAGTCTACACAAGGTTATACACCTAAATTGAGTGCTTTTTATAAGTCTCAAGCTGCATCACGGTGGAAACAGAACGACCGTTGAAACGCTATAGTAATTTTGACTTGGAGGTGTCTCAGTTTTATTGATACATTTCGGCTTTCGATTTTCGAGAAAGAGCTTTGGTAAGTATTATTAAGTTAAAGAAGGGTAAGAGAGACCATATTATGTTGAAGATGATGTTATCTCTAAATGCTTTATCCTTCCCAATCATTCATGCCAGGGAATAGCCTTAATTCTACACTCTTGTAAAGCCCTTTTCCTTGACACACCAGGACATTTCCTCTTATATTGCTCACAGAAAAAAAGGATTTTTCATCGTCTCCTTTCATTTCATCTGCATGTGGGACGGGTTTTAGAGGTTATCACGGCCCGGTTCATTCAGATGGTATTTATCCTATTTGTTCTCAATCAGGCTACATATATTTTCAGCCGGCTGTGACCGGTTTTATTTTACGGAGGTTTCATTGATGTCAATTCACCCACTAGAGGAAATTCTCCACCCAAAATCAATCGCCGTGGTTGGAGCCTCAGACGGTGGTCGAGGAGGAGGTTTCATCACCCCCCTTCAAGAACTCAGCTACCAGGGGAAAATCTACCCGGTTAATCCCAAGTACCCGGAGATCATGGGTTTGAAAGCCTATCCCAGGGTCAGAGACATCCCGGGGCCAGTAGATTACGTCATTTCTTCCATTCCGGCGTCAGAGGTTCTAGGTTTGATCGAGGACTGCGCCCAGAAGGGTGTCAAGGCAGTCCACCTCTACACAGCCCGTTTCAGTGAGACAGGGCGAAAGGATGCTGCCGATTTAGAAATAGAAATTCTAAGGCAGGCAAGAAAAGGCGGCATACGCATCATCGGCCCGAACTGTATGGGAGTCTATTATCCTGATGAGGGAATCGCTTTTTCCGATGGTATGCCCAAGGAATCGGGGCACCTGGGACTCGCATCTCAGAGCGGGCAAGCAGTGGGTGAGATTGTTGGCTTCGCCGCACAGCGGGGAATTCGTTTCAGCAAGGCGATAAGTTATGGTAACGCCCTTGACTTCAACGAATGCGATTATCTTGATTATTTTTTACAAGATCCCCAGACAAAGGTGATCCTGATGTATATCGAGGGAGTGAGGGACCCCAGAAGATTCCTGAATTTACTGAGGCGTACCGTTGCGGTTAAACCGGTTATCATTGTCAAGGGCGGCAGAGGAGAAGCCGGAACAAGAGCAACGGCCTCTCATACTGCGTCTATGGCCGGCTCTCGACGAGTTTGGCAAGCTGCGATTGACCAGACTGGCGTTATCAGCGCCGTTGATCTCGAAGAACTTGTTGACATAGCCGCTGCATTCTATTTCCTGCCCGGGATTGCCGGTCGGAGTGTTGGGGTGGCTGGTGGCAGTGGAGGCAGTAGCGTGCTCGCTGCTGACTTGTGCGAAGAGGCTGGCCTTGATGTCATTCCATTACCAGATGATATAAGAGAAAGATTAAAAAACCAAGGCAACCCCATCTGGGACTGGATAGGCAACCCTGCTGATTTTTCGATTTCAATGCGGAATTTTGCCGATGCCGCCATAATAACGCGAATGATGGCCCAGCATCCAGACTTTGACTTCCTTATCGTTTTCGTTCATGGCCCGTGGCGCAGAGGGCCAGAGCCTTTCTCGCTTGATAAGCACATGCAGCAATTTAACGTACACGAATTGCCTGACAAACCGATAGTAGCAGTAATATCGGACAGACCTCGAGGTGCCGGTAGTGAAGCTGAAGAGCACGCAAAGATTATGGCCCAGATACAGGCAAGGCTTGTCGCTAATAATCTACCTGTCTATCCTAACATCGGCCGCGCCGCCAGGGCCGTTAGCAAAATGATAAGGTATTATGAGAAGAGAAGGTTGTAGCACTGTCTCTTCAATGTTCCCGAAAAACTGATAACCACAATTCTAACCTCTCTGCCGCGATGTCTACTTCCTGTTCACTCAATTGGCCTGATGACAAGACAGGAGACATGTTAATCATCTAATTTTAGGACATAACACTAGCTGCTGAGAGCTTCGCGGTTGACGCAGTTCGGCGGCACTTCTCCGCGTAACCCGGCCAGAAGGTTTTCGGCAGCCATAAACGCCATCCTTCTTCTGGTTTCAAAGCTGGCGCTGCCTATATGGGGAGTTATAACAACGTTATCGAGCGTCAACAAAGGGTCATCGGGCGGTATGGGTTCGACTTCAGTGACATCTAGCCCTGCTGCGAAAATCTGCCTCGACTTGAGGGCTTCGTAGAGCGCCCGTTGGTCAACGATCGGTCCGCGCGAGGTATTGATAAAGACGGCGGTCGGCTTCATGGCCGCAAACTCGGCGGCCCCGATAAGGTGTCGGGTTGATGGAAGCAGCGGTAGGTGGAGTGTAATGAAGTCGGCAGCTGAAAGCAGTGTCTCAAGCTCAGGGACGTATTCCACACCGAGTTCCCTTTCTTCCCGCTCGCTCTGTCTGATGGGGTCGTAATAGAGCACCTTCATGTTGAAGCCTTTGGCTCGCCTGGCTACCCCAGCACCAATGCGGCCCAAACCCGCAATACCCAGGGTGGCGCTGTGGATATCCTGCCCCAGCAGTGTCTGCGGGCCCCATGTCTGCCACCGCCTCTTCCGGGTGTAATTATCTGCCTCAACCACGCGCCTGGCCAAGGCCATGAGCAAGGCAAAGGTAAGGTCGGCCGTAGTCTCGGTGAGCACCTCGGGGGTGTTCCCCACCACGATGCCGCGCCGGGTCGCTTCCACGATATCTATATTATCGTATCCCACCGCCAGGTTGCTGATCACCTTCAGCCTGGGAGCGGCCTTCATGACAACCGAGTCAATCCGGTCGGTCAGAAGCGTTAACAGGCCGTCAGCATCCCGGGCCTTTTGCAAAATAACGTCATATGGCGGGGGTAATTCCTCGGACCATACCACCATCTCGGCAGTCCGGGCAATCATGTCCAAGGCCTCCTGCGCTATCTGGCGCGTAATGTAAACTTTCGGTCTGGCCATATCTACTCCTTGGGATTAATCTGGGGCGGTTCAAGCTGTGAACGTGGTTAAGTCGAGGCCAGCAATTCCTGCATCCCCTTGGCCTGCTGTCGGCACCATCCGAAAATGACTCCCAGATCCCAGCCAATACAGAAATGACGAACCCCCATCTCAACATATGGTTTTGCCGCTTCAAAGCTGGCTAGTTCTACCCTGGGAGCGACGCCCTTTTTCAGAGCCAGTTCTATCATGTCCCGATGCGTCTTCTGTACCTCGGGACTACCCCCCTGGCCCGGCTTGCCGATGCTTATGGAATAGTCAGACGGACCGAACTGGACCATATCCACGCCTTCAACTGTAAGTATCTCTTCCAGGTGCTCCATGGCGCCCTTTTTTTCGATCATGATGGCAATGACGACTTCGTTCATGGCCTTGACCCACGCCTCTGTACCGGCATAGGAAATATAGCCCACATTTCGCCGCATGCCAGCACCGTGTGTGCCGCCCGCCTCTGGCGTCTCCGGCCTGACCAGTCGAACACACTCCCTGACCTCTTCCGCGGAACGGCAGTCAGTGAACAGTACGTTCTGAATACCGGCGTCTATGGCCCTGGTGGCAATGAATCCTCTGCCTTGCTCTTCCACCTTCATCATGGAAGACATGTCAGGAAAAAGCTCGATGGCCCGGCCGAAATTATCCATCTGCTCAAGGCTAAAGGGGGAATATTCCCCGACATACTCGATATAGTCAAAGGCGCCTGACTGGCCGATTACCTCCACAACCCCCGGCCATGGTATGATGACGTGGGTCCCCAGCGTTGGTTTGCCTTCATTCAGCAGCTCCCTGAGTCGGTTTCTTTTCATCAGAGTTACCTTCCCTTCTGTTAGAACTTACCGCTTTTAAAAG